>NZ_JBFAYO010000009.1:0-16217 GCF_040681325.1 Nocardia sp. NPDC051787 | reverse complement strand
CGCGCAGCTCGGCGTTGATCGGCAGTCCCGAGCAGGTGATCGACAAGGTCGGCCGCCAGCATGAGCGGCTCGGCCACGAGGTGATCTGTCTGGGATGGCCCTCGCTGGGTCAGAACACTCGCAGCTGGCCCGGCGACCACAGGCCCGACCTGGTCGCCGTCCCGGTGTCCAGCTTGGCCGGGACCGCATTGCGGTCGTACCTGTCGTAGCGCTCCAGCGAACCCCAGTCGCGCGCCCAGTCGTTCTTCAGGTAGCTGGGAACAGTCACCGACTTCGCCAGCATCTGCGCGAAGCCGAGTGGCCCGCCGAACTCCTCGGCCTGCCAGGTGTTGGTGGAGCTGATCGCAAGCGGGCGGTCCGGGAGGATGCGGTAGCCCGGCACTTCGGCCACGCCGTTCTCATGGTCGAACGGCCGCTGGCACGGGAATTGCAGGCCAACCGCCCAGTCCAGCAGGATCGGCTGCCGCGAACCGAGCAGGCTGTTGAGCGGTTGCAGCTTCGGCATCCGCGGCGGGGTGAACGCCAGCCACTGGTCGCCGATCAGGATCGGATCGTTGGCGACAATGCGCACCGCGTCGGCGTCGGGCGCGATCTCGTCCAGCGGCACGCGCAGGTTGCGCCAGGACGGGAACGGACCGATGTCGCGCGGCAGGTAGGTGCCGAGCTTCTGCACGCTGCCGTCGGGCAGCCGCTTGCCGTAGTCGACGGTGAGCGACTGGCCGTACTTCATCGCGCCGGTGTCGTCGAAGGAGAGGATCCGACCCGCGGCCGAGATGACGACCAGCGGCGTGTCCGCCGAACGGGCGGGCAGCTGGTACCAGCTCGAGGTGACGCTCGCGGGCTGCTGCACACCGTTCTGGTAGCTGCCGAGGATCGGCGTGGTCGCTGGGTCCAAACCGAACGGCAAGGCGACGGTGCTGCCGTTGACGCCGCGCGCGCCCTGGCCGCCGCCGGTGCCCGCGCTCTGTCCCTCGGCGAACGCCGCGCCGACCGACTGGGTGGAGGTGTTGCCCGTGCCGGGCTTCACCTCGACGCTGTCGGCGGACAGGTCGTTGGGCACGCCGTTCGGGTCGAAACCGACCGGGTCGACGCCGGCCAGCGGATCGGCCGGATCGGTCGGCGGATGCGCCGGATCGATGATCGGCTCCAGCCTGCCGCCGTTCGGGTCCGGCTCCACCAGCACGTCATTGGCCAGACCGCAGGTGCTGCCGCCGAGCGCGTCGATGTTCGAGCGGGCCAGCGAGTACGCCGGGTACTGCGACACCGCGCCCTTGACCAGCGACAGCACTTCCAGCGCCACCATCGCCGCGGCAACCACGGTCAGCGGGATCGCGGCGAACCGGCGGATCCGCCTGCCCCTGGCCGTCTTCGCCGACGGCTGCGGCTTCGTGTAGTCCTCGCGCAGCGTGTACCAGGCGACCAGCGCCAGCGCCAAGCCGAACAGCATGAGCATCAGCGTGTTCGACTGGTAGCCGTGCAGCGAGATGCGCTTGTCGAACCACGGCACGCCGAAGCTGGACACATACCAGTAGCCGTTGATGCCGGAGAAGGCGACCGCGAGCACGAACAGCAACCCGGCCAGGAAGATCGCCCGGTTCTTGCGCGCCCGCAGCGCGCTCGCCGAGACCGCCACCGCGGTGACCGCCGCCAGCGAACCCGCGATACCCGCGTACGCGCCGAAGTGGTGGGTCCACTTGGTCGGGTTGAACATCATGAAGAAGATCGTTCCGAAGACCACGCCCATCAGCCGCCACGTCGGCCCGCTCGCGATGCCGGGCACCTGCCTGCGCCGCAGTAGCACCAGCATGGTGGTGAACAGGCACAGCAGCATCACCAGGAAGGCGAAGCGGCGCGACAGCGAGCCGTCGACGGTCTCCACGAACAGGTAGTAGTAGCGCAGGTAGTCCTCGTACCAGGCCAGGTTCGGCCCGGTCACCTGACGCACCCGGTTGGCCTCCTGGATACCGGCGAAGGTCTGATCGCTGTAGACCACCGTCAGAACGAGGAAACCGGCCGCGGCGATCGGCGCGAGCAACGGCAGCGTGGAACCCCACCGACCGACGCCCTCGGCGGCGAACCGCCGGTGTTTGCGCACCACGATGCGCACCAGCGGCCGGATGCCCGCGAGCAGCGCCGCCACGCACATCAGACCTGTCGGCGCGGCGGCCAGGGTGAACGCCGCCACCAGCACGGCGACCGCGGCGGGCAGCAGGCGACCGGTCGCGATGGCCCGCTCGATCGACACCCAGGTCAGCAGCGCACCGAGCGCGACGATCGGCTCCGAGCGCAGACCGTTGTCGAACGGCAGCCAGAACGCCAGGAACACCAAGCCACCAGTCCACAGCGCCACCTTGCTGGTGCGCACGCCCCGGCCCAGCCGCGGCACGACCTCGCGGCTGATCACCAGCCAGCACAGGATCGCGCAGGCCAGCGCGGGCAGCCGCACCCACGGGCTGGCCGTGGAGATCTCCGAGAAGACCTGGATCACGTAGTAGTACCAGCCGAACGGCGCCTCCGGCACGCCGTACCAGCGGAAGTAGTTGGCCATGTAGCCGGCGTGCGGAGCGACCCGCACCATGCTGAGGATGTAGCCGTCGTCGGAGGTGTTCGCGCCCGCGAAGTGCCAGAGCAGCAGCGTGCCGATCACCGCGCCGTCCGCCCAGGTCGGCTTCAGCCAGTTGGCCGGCAGGAACCGGCGGTGCCCGCGCCCGTCACTACTGTCGAGCCGGGCCAGCGCCGCCAGCGCCACGAGCGTGCACAGCACCGCCGCGAGCATCGCGATCAGCTTGATCGCGGTGGGGCTGGAGGAGAACCGGGTGTCCACGGTCATGTGGAACGCCAGCCCGGCGGGCGCCGCGCCCTTCAGGTCGGAGAACACCCCTACCACCTGCGGCCGCAGGTCGCCGCTCAGCTGGCCCTCCACCGGCACCGTCACCGTCTCGGGCGCCGCACCCTCGACCGGCCGCTCGACCTGCTTGGTGAGCCCGTTGAACACCGCGTGCGTCCGATCGGCGTCCGAGCTGATGCTCAGCGACGTGCACTCGCCCATCCGCGCGCGGTCGGCCGACACCACGACCGCGTTGCGGTCGATCACGTCCACCGAGCTCTCCGAGACCCGCACGAACATGGCCTCCAGCGCGGCGCGGTCACCCTGCGGCGGCGCGGTGGCCAGCAACATGCCGCCCCGCTCGGGCAGCTGGGCGATCGTGTCGCACGGAATCGTCGCCGTCAGCTCGATCGGGACCTGTGACATCAGCGGCGCCTGCACGTTGCCGAGCGTTCCGCTCTGCGGCCAGTTCAGCACCGCGGTCGTCTGCGTGACCGGCAAGAACGGTGTCGCCAGCGCGCACAGCGCGCCGAGCAGCCCGGCGACCAGCGCGATCAGGCGCGCGGTCCGGAAATCGTTCGGTTTCACCACCGGGGCGGCGGGGGGCTTTGTTAGAACAGCGGTAGCGGCGTCGGGCACGGTTGGCAATGCTATCTGGCTCCCCCGCCTCTCCGGGTCTTTAGGCCGTACTAGTCAGGTGTCGCAAGCTTTGCGTTCATGTCCTGCGTTTAGTGCCACTCACCTTTTGGGCGTACCCGATGAGTTACCCATGTCCATACGAAATCAGTCGTCTTGATCAGACCGCGGGCACATGAAAGAGGAACCGAATGGCTCACCTGTGGCGCGGAAATGGAAAGGTGGGGGTATGACCAAGGTGAATCTCTCGACGAACTACGGACCCATCGTCCTCGAACTTGATGATCAGAAGGCGCCGAACACGGTGCGCAATTTCGTGGACTACGTGAACTCCGGCCACTACAACGGCACGATCTTCCACCGCGTCATCCCCGGCTTCATGATCCAGGGCGGCGGCTTCGAGCCCGGCCTGCGCCAGAAGGGCACCAAAGCCCCGATTCAGAACGAGGCGAACAACGGCTTGAAGAACACCAAGTACACCGTCGCGATGGCGCGCACCAACGACCCGCACTCGGCCACCGCGCAGTTCTTCATCAACGTCTCCGACAACGACTTCCTCAACCACTCCGCCCCCACCCCGTCCGGCTGGGGCTACACCGTATTCGGCGCGGTGACCGAAGGCACCGATGTGGTCGACAAGATCGCGGGCGTCCGGACCTCCTCCGCGGGCATGCACCAGGATGTGCCGGTCGACGACGTCGTCATCGAATCCGCCAGCGTCAGCTGATCTTTCGGCACGCCGAACGTGAATCGGGCCGCACCCGTTGGGGTGCGGCCCGATCGTGTTCCGGTCTCGCTACAGCGGCAGCAAATGGTGCTTGCGCGGGTTGCGGGCAACCGCCTTGTCCCGCAACAGCTGTAGCGCGCGACGCAGCTCGAGCCGGGTGGTCGACGGCTCGATGACAGCGTCGATGTACCCACGCTCGGCGGCCACCCACGGCGTCGCCACCGTGGCGTTGTAGTAGTCGATCATCTGCTGGCGGATCGCCGCCCGCTGCTCCTCCGGCGCGGCTTCGATCTGCTTGCCGCCGATCAGGCTGACCGCGCTCTCGGCGCCCATCACCGCGATGCGCGCGGTGGGCCAAGCCAGGTTCACGTCGGCGCCGAGCTGCTTGGATCCCATCACGGCGTAGCCGCCGCCGTAGGACTTGCGGATCACCACGGTCACCTTCGGCACGCTGGCCTCGACGAAGGAGAACAGGAACCGGCCGCCGCGCTTGATGACGCCGATCTTCTCCTGCTCCACACCCGGCAGGAATCCCGGCGTGTCGACCACGAACACCAGCGGGAGTTCGAACGCGTCGCACAGCCGGACGAAATGCGCCGCCTTGTCCGACGCCCGCGCGTCCAACGCGCCCGCGTACACCATCGGCTGATTGGCGACCACGCCCACGCTGCGCCCGTCGACGCGGGCGAAACCGGTGATGATGTTGCGGCCCGCGGACGCGCCGACCTCGTGGAACGCGCCGTCGTCGAAGATCCGCAGCAGGATCTCGTGCATGTCGTACCCGGCGTTGTCCGAGTCCGGGACGATCGAGTTCAGCTCCAGGTCACTGTCGGTGACCTGCGGCTCCAAGCCCGGATTCACGATCGGCGCCAGTTCCTGGCAGCTGGTCGGCAGAAAGCTCAGGTACTCGCGCACCCACGTGAACGCGTCCGCCTCGTCCTTGGCGACGTGGTGGATGTTGCCGTACTCGGCCTGGCTGCGCGCGCCACCGAGCTCTTCCAGGCTTACATCCTCGCCGGTGACCTCGCGGATCACCTTCGGACCGGTGACGAACATGTACGCCTCGTCGGTCGCCACCACCACGTCGGTGTTGATCGGGGCGTACACGGCCCCGCCCGCGCACTTGCCGAGGATTATCGAGACCTGCGGGACCAGACCCGACAGCGGCTCCTGGCGCCGCCCCAGCTCCGCGTACCACGCCAGCGAGGTCACCGCCTCCTGCACGCGCGCCCCGCCGGAGTCGTTGATACCGACCACCGGGCAGCCGACCTTGGCCGCGTACTCCAGGAGCCCGGCCACCTTGCGGCCGAACATCTCGCCCACCGAACCGCCGTAGACGGTCTGGTCGTGCGAGAACACCGCGACCGGCCTGCCTTCGACCAAACCGTGCCCGGTGACCACGCCGTCGCCGTACAGCGCGGAGGGATCACCCGGTTTGCGCACCAGCGCACCGATTTCGACGAAAGTGCCCGGATCGAGCAGCATGTTGATCCGGTCGCGGGCGCTGGGGATCCCTTTCTTCGCCCGCTTGGCCACCCCCGCTTCACCCGCCGGCTCCTGCGCTAATTCCAGTCGCTTGCGCAGGTCGGCGAGTTTTTCGGCAGTAGTGCTCACTTGGCCCCTTTCGCCTCGATCGCGGCGAGCTTCGCGGTCAGGTCGGCTCCGATCTTCCCGATCCGCGGTTCATCGATGATCTGCAGGTGATCGCCCGGAATGTGGACGACCTCCAAATTCGGGATGTACTCGTCCCATCCGCCGTTCGGCAGGCGATCGGCGTAGCGCGGCTCCAGCTCGATCGCCCCGTCGTGGTATCGATCGGCGAGGTAGAGCACCACGTCGCCGCCGTACCGGGCCGGCCGGACCTGTTGCAATGCCCGGTTTTCGATCCACGAGGTGCGCTGGTGCTCCAGCACGCCGCCGGGAATCTTGGCGCCGGTCATCTTGACGAGATCGGTGATCATCTTGATCTGCTCTTCGTCCGAAGCTGCGGCCAGCTCCTGCAACTGTTCGGGCGGGAGTTCGCCTTGCACGTTGTAGGTCTTCTTCGCGAATGCCTGGTACCGCTCGATGCGGCGGATCCGCTCCTCGGGACTGTTGTCCTCGGGCTCGCTCGGGATGGCGAGGTCGATCAAGCCGACCACGCGGACGTCCGCGCCTTCCGCGCGCAGGAGCTGCGCCGACGCCATGGCCAACACCGCGCCCAGCGACCAGCCGTAGAGCACGAATGGTCCGTCGCCCTGCAACTTGCGCAGTTCCGGCACGTACTGGCGGGCCCGCTCCTCGATGGCGCCGTCGACCCGCTCGAAACCGTACATCGGCGTGTCGGCGGGCAGCCGCTTCAGCAGCGGCTCGTACACCAGTGTGTTACCGCCCGCGGGATGGAACACGAAGACCGGCACGGCGTTCGAGCCCTCCGGCCGCGCACGCAGCGGACGAATGAAACCGTCCACGTCTGCCCCGCTGTCCTGCAGGCTGCGGACGATGTCGGCGAGTTGCTCTATGGTCTCGCAGTCGAGCACGTCATCGACCGTGACCTCGGCCTTGACCCGTTCGGTCAGGCGCGCGGCCAGCTTCTCCGCGGTGTCCTCGTCGAGGATCGGCAGGGTGTTGAAGATGCCTCCGGCCGACTTACCGGTGACCACCGCCCAGGTAGCGAAGGTCAGGCGTTCCGCGGCGTCACGCGGCGGGACGTCATCCTCGTCGGCGGGCTGCCCGGCACCGCCGAACACCGCGGCCGGTGTGACCGGGGCCGCCTCGACCGGCTCGGCAACCGGTTGCACGGCGGGAACCGCGGCGGCCACCGTTTCCGGTGTCGCGGCGTCCGCCGCGGGAGTCGAATCGGACTCGGGCCCAGCGGGTTCCGGTGTCCCGGTGGCCCTGCCGGGCGTGTCCGGCGATGTGGTCGCAGCGCCCGCCACCGCGGCGAGCGGGTCGGCGCCGGTAGCCAGCGCCGCCCTGGCGGCGGCCATGAAATCGGCGTCGACGGCCAACTCGCCCGATCCGCCCGCGGCCTTCTCGGCAGCCTGCTGGTCGGCCATCGCCTGCACCTCGTCGCGGTGTTCGATGGCGTAGCGCAGCACTTTGCCGACCTCGTGCAGACTCGCGTCCCGCACGGCTTGGACCTGCAACTGCGGGATGTCGAACTCGTACTCGACCCGGTTCTTGATGCGCATGGCCATCAGCGAATCCAGGCCGAGTTCCATCAGCGGGATCTCCATCGGCAGATCCTCGACCGCATAGCCCATGGATTCCGCGACGATCACCGCGAGCCGCTCCTCGACGGTCTGCGTGCCGTGCGGATCCCAGCGCTCGCCGAAGGTCTCCACGACCTCGATGTCGGCGTCGCCCTGCGTCACCGCGGCCGCGGCTGGGACCGCATCGGCCACAACCACTTCCGGCAGCGGCGCGCCGGAGATCACCACGGCGTCGAAGACCAGCCGGAAGCTGCTGCCCTCCCTGCCGTGCACCTGCACCGAGGCGCCGCCGGGGTGCGGGGTGAGCGTGGTGGTGAGGGTGCCGGTGGCCGGGATCGGCGCATGCGGGATCGACGCGCCCAGCGATACGTCGCTGAGCACCTGACCCGCGGCGGCATGCACCAGCGCGGCGAGATCGGTCACCGAGGACGCCTGTACCTCCCAGACGTGCCTGCCGTCCGGCAGGGCGACGTGCGCGCCGGGAATCCGGCCGTTGCCGCCCGCGGACATCCTGGCCTTCGGCCAGTACTCCTTGCGCAAGAACGTGGTTCGCGGAATGTCGGCGTAGTCACCGGCGCTCAGCAGCGAGGGCAGATCCACCTCGTGCCCGTGCACGTAGAGCTGGGCGAGCGCCGCGATCACACCCGCGGACTCGTCCTCCTTGCGCTTGAGCGTCGGGATGAGCTGCGCATCGTGCACGCCCGCGGCGAAGGTGGTGCCGAGCACCTGCATCAGCGCGACGGAATTCGGCGCCAGCTCCAGGAACGTGGTGTGCCCGGCGTCCACCGCGAGCTTCACCGCGTTGGTGAAGTACACGCTGTGGCGCATGTTCTTGACCCAGTAGGCCTCGTCGTGGATCGGGTCGTGGCCGGGGCGGAAGAACTCTTCCTTGTGCACCGTGGAGTACAGGCCGGTCTTCAGCGTGGTCGGCTCGATGCCGGCCAGTTCCGCGGCCAGCTCGCCGAGCAGCGGATCCATCTGCGAGGTGTGGCCCGCGCCACGGGTCTGCAGCACGCGGGCGAACTTGCCCGCAGCCTCCACCTGCGCGACGATCGCCGCGACCTGCTCCTGCGGGCCGCCGATCACCGTGTTGGTCGGCGCCGCGTAGACGGCGACCTCGACATCCGGGTATTCCGGCAGCAGATTCGCGACGTCCTCGGCGCTGTATTCGATCAGCGCCATGTTGCGCACGTCGTCGTCGCTGATCATCTGCTCGCCCTCGCCCATCAGGCGGGAGCGGGCGCAGATCACACGGACGGCATCTTCGATGTTCAGGCCACCGGAGATGTACGCGCCCGCGACCTCGCCCATGGAATGGCCGACCACCGCCGCGGGTTCCGCGCCGTGCGCGCGCAGCAGTGCGGCCAGGCCCACCTGGATGGTGAAGATGCCGACCTGCGAGGTGCCCACGTCGTAGTCCTGGCTGTCGTCCAGGAACAGCTCGCGCACCGAGTATCCGGCCTCGTCCTGCACCAGCTCGTCGACCTCGTCGACGGCCTTGGCGAAGATCGAGTTCTCCAGGTAGAGCTGCTTGCCCATCTTGCGATGCTGCGCGCCGAAGCCGGCCAGCACCCACATCGGGCCGACGGCGGCGGGCGCGTCGGCGGTGAACACGCCGGGGCCCGGCTTGCCCGCCGCGATGGTGCGCAGTCCGGCGACCGCCTCTTCGTGCGTCTTGGCGAGCACGACACCGCGCGAACGCCAGTGGCTGCGCTTGGCCAGCGACCGCGCGACGTCGGCGAGCGGGGTCCGCGCGCCCGTCTCGGACTCCAGCCAGTCGGCCAGCTCGGCGGCGGCGCGACGGCGGCGCGAGGGCAGGTAGCCCGAGACCGGCAGGATCAGCGGCAGCGGCTCGGTGCGCTCGGCGGTCCATTCGGTGACGGGCACATCGACGTCGGCGACCTCCGCGGCCACGGCGACGGCGGCCACCTCGGCCGCGGCGACGACAGCGTCGGCTTCCGCGACCACGTCGGTGGTCTCGTCGTCCAACGCATCCTCGTCCAACCGCGTCTCGAGCTCGGCGAACGGAGCTTGCGTCCCGGCAGCGGCGGCCGGCACGTACTCCTGGACGACGACGTGCGCGTTGGTGCCGCCGAAGCCGAATCCGGAGATGCCGATGGTGGCCTTGCCGCTGTAACGCGGGAACTCGGTGGGCTCGTCGACGACCTTCAGGTGCGCCTGGTCGAACGGGATGAACGGGTGCGGTCCCGCGTAGTTGATGTTCGGCGGGATGACGTTGTGCTGCAACGCCATGAGCACTTTCGCCAGGCTGGCCGCGCCCGCGCCGGACTCGAGGTGGCCGAAGTTGGTCTTCGCCGAGCCGAGCAGCGCGGGCTTGTCGGCCTCCCGGCCGCGACCGACCACACGGGCGAGCGCGTCGGCCTCGATCGGATCGCCGAGCGCTGTCCCGGTGCCGTGCGCCTCGATGTAGTCGACGGTGGACGGCGGGATACCGGCGTCGCGGTAGGCGCGGCGCAACACGTCGGCCTGGGCGTCCGGGTTCGGGGCGACGATGCCGTTGGAGCGGCCGTCGGAGTTGACCGCCGAACCCTTGACCACGCCGAGGATCCGGTCGCCGTCGCGTTCGGCGTCGGCGAGCCGCTTGAGCACCACCAGACCGGCACCCTCGGAGCGCACCATGCCATCGGCGTCGGAGGAGAACGCCTTGATCCTGCCGTTCTTCGCGACCGCGCCGACGGAGTCGAAGCCGAGCGTGGCCATCGGAGCCAGCAGCATGTTGACGCCGCCGGCCAGCGCCAGGTCGGCGTCACCGCTGCGCAGCGCCCGCACCGCCTGATGCACCGCGACCAGCGTGGACGAGCACGCGGTGTCGATCGCGACGGAGGGGCCGCGGAAGTCGTAGAAGTAGGAGATGCGGTTCGGGATGATCGACGACGAGCTGCCGGTCAAGCCGTACGCGGCGGCGGAGGCGGGCGCGGACGGATCCTCCGCGCCGAGACCGAGCGCGGCGATCAGCATGAAGTCGCTGGTCGACGTGCCGATGAAGACACCGACCGACTCGCCCTTGAGGTCGCTGGCCGGAATCCTGGCGTGTTCCAACGCCTCCCAGGTCAGCTCCATCATCAAGCGCTGCTGCGGGTCGACCCGTTCCACCTCGATGGGCGACATCGCGAAGAACTCCGCGTCGAAGCTCTTCACCACGTCTTGGTCGAGATAACCACCCAGGGTGTTGCCCTCGGCGATCGCCTTGGCCGCCATGGGGTCGCCGGCGAACTCCTCCCACCTGCCCTCGGGCAGCTCCCGGATGGCGTCGCCGCGTCCGATGAGGAATTCCCACGTCGACTCGGGCGTGCTGCCCGCACCGGGCAGGCGGGTCGAGAGACCGACGATGGCAATGTCGTGCGCCTCGCCCGGGGTGTAGCCCGCGGTGTAGAAGGCGTCGTCGGTCGATTCCGCCGGTGCGTCCGGCTCACCGTTGATGATCCGCTCGGCGAGCGCCGCGATGGTCGGATGCTGGTACACGATGGTCGCGTTCAGCATCACCCCGGTCAGTTCCTCGATGTCACCGCCGAGCGCGATGGCATCGCGCGAGGCGAGCCCGAACTCCTCCATCGGCCGGTCAACGGTAATCTGCTCGATCGGTTGCCCGGTCGCGTCGGAGACCCAGCGCCGCAGCCACTCACGCAGCTCCGCCACCGACATGTCGGTCTGCGCGCCGCCCTTCGCGGACTCGGCCGGGGCCCCCGCGTCGGCGACGGCTTCCGCGGACGTGGTGTCGGTCGTCTGGGTGGGCGTGCCCTCGTTGTCAGCCATCAATTCCTCAAGCTACCTGTCTGCGTACCGGGCGTACCGTGAATTGACGCTCGGCGTGGGAAGGTCGGCGCCGAGCGTCAATGGTCGGTCCGAGGCCGCCCTTGGCAATTACTCTTCCGGTGCATCGGGGAAAGCCTGCTGGGTGTAACCACCCCGCAGTGTTCCCTCCAGATAGGCGGCCCGGCAGGCCCGCCGGGCGATCTTGCCGCTGGACGTGCGCGGAATCGAACCCGCGGGCACCAGCAGCACATCGCGAACGGTCACGCCGTGGCGCTGCGAGACCGCCGCGCGCACCGCGTCGGCGATCGGCAGCGGATCGGCCTTGCCCGCGCCGGGACCGCGCTCGGCGACGATGACCAACTGCTCGGAGGCGTCGTCGGCGTCGAACTGCAGGCCGGAATGGCTGCCCTGCTCGAACACCTCGGCCGGGAGCTGGTTGGCGGGCACCGAGAACGCGGCGACGAAGCCGGGGCGCAGGGCCGTGCTGGCTTCCTGCGCGGAGTACTCCAGGTCCTGCGGGTAATGGTTGCGGCCGTCCACGATCACCAGGTCCTTGACGCGGCCGGTGATGTAGAGCTCGCCCTCGAAGTAGACGCCGTAGTCGCCGGTGCGCATCCAGTTCGCGTCCGGCTCGGTGTCTTCGGCGTGGCTGCCCTCGGGCAGCCGGTGGGTGACCTTGTTCCGGAACGTCGCCGTAGTCTCGTCCGGACGACCCCAGTAACCAATGCCCATGTTGTTGCCGTGCAGCCAGATCTCGCCGACCCGGCCGTCGGGCAGCTCGCGGCCGCCGCCGTCGGATTCCACCGATTCCGGGTCGACGATCGTCGCCCACTGCGAGAGCGCGACGTAGCCGCAGGACACCTGCGCGATCGCGTCCTCGTGGCTGGGGTCGACCTTCACCATGCGACCGGCGTTGAGTTCCTTGCGGTCGACGTAGGTGACCTTGGCCTCGTCCTCGGCCTTGGTGGCGGAGACGAACAGCGTCGCCTCGGCCATGCCGTAGCACGGCTTGATGGCGGTCTTGGGCAGGCCGTAGGGCGCGAACGCCTCGTTGAACTTCTTCATCGACGACGTGGTCACCGGCTCGCTGCCGTTGATCAGGCCGATGACGTTCGACAGGTCCAGTGACTCGCCGTTCTTCGGTAGACCGCGCGCCGCGGCGTGCTCGAAGGCGAAGTTCGGTGCGGCGGCGAAGGTTCCGGCGCCGTCGGAGACCGCGGCCAGTTCCTTGATCCAGCGATAGGGGCGGCGCACGAACGCGCTCGGCGACATGATGGTGATGTACTTACCGCCCACCGCGGGCAGGATCACCGTCAGCAGGCCCATGTCGTGGAACAGCGGCAGCCAGGTAACGCCGCGCGAGTTCCAGTCCAGCTTGATCGCGTCCACCATCTGCAGCAGGTTGGTGCCGACCGCGCGGTGGGTGATCTCGACACCGGCCGGAACCCGGGTGGAGCCCGAGGTGTACTGCAGGTAGGCGATGTCGTCGATCGCGATGTCCGGACGCACCCAGCTCTCGCCGACGCTGTCCGGGATCGCGTCCACCGCGATGATGCGCGGCCGCTGGGCGGCGGGCAGCGAGCGGAAGAACTGCCGGACCCCGGCCGCGGAGGAGCTCGCGGTCAGGATGGCGGAGGGCTCACAGTCACCGAGCACCGCGTGCAGGCGGTCGGTGTGGCCCGGCTCGTCCGGGTCGAACAGCGGGACCGAGATGGTGCCCGCGTAGATTGCGGCGAAGAAGGAGATCACGTAGTCCAAGCCCTGCGGAGCGAGGATCGCGACCCGGTCGCCCGGGTTGGTCACCTGCTGCAGTCGAGCGGCCACCGCGCGCAGCCGAATACCGAACTCACGCCACGTCAGCTCCTGCGCCTCGCCGTCGCGCTCGCGCGAGTAGTCGATGTAGCGATACGCCAGGGTGTTCGCGTCGTTCCGGGTGTGCTTCTCGACGTGATCAACCAGGGTGTGATCCTCGGGAATTCGGATGTTCCCGGTTTCGTCCAGGTAGTCGTCGAAAGTCTCTTCCATTCCTTCTTCTCCTCCGAGGCACACGCAGCAAGACGGCGAGATCGCCGCTATTACCTGTGAGGCCCCGACTCGCTTTCGCCCGCGGGTGCTCCAAGTGCAGAGCCAGCCTGCAGATTTTGTGCGGTCTGCGCGGTGACCGCTTATCGGCTAGATGTACTCAAACCAGAGTCATGTTACAGAGAAGCCCCGCTCACTCGTCCCGCAGCAGGGGAATAACGGGGGCGAACGCGTCCATCTGGGTGGGGAATACACCGACGTAGGACATCGAGGTGAGTTGCCGCACACGTCGGATCTGCTCGGCGATCTCCTCGAATGTGCCGATCGCCACGTAGGGCGAGTTCAGGATGTCCTCGACGGACAGCTGAACGTCCACCTCCAGGTTCGGGTGCAGTCCCCGGTCCAACGCCGACAGCGCCATCTCCGCGGTCTTCTCGCGATCGTCGGTGATCACGATGGCGGTGATGGCCCAGTTCAGCTCGATGTCGGCGAACCGGTCACCGGCGGCCTCCTTGATCAGATTCACCTTTTCCACGGCCTTCTCCATGGTGATGCCGGAGAGCAGGCCCTTGCCGTTCTTGGTGGTCACCGGAACGACGGAGATGATGTCGGCGTGCTTGGCGGCCAGGCGCAGCATCTTCGGGCCGCCGCCGCCGGTGCAGATCGGCGGACGCGGGCCCTGCCGCGGCCGAGGAGTCCCCTTGACGCCGCGCACCTGGTAGTGCTTGCCCTCGAAGGTGCACTCCTGGCCGCGCAGCAGCACATCCAGAATGGTCAGCGCCTCGTCCAGCTTCTCCAGCCGGACGCCGGGCGACTCGTACGGGATACCCGCGTTCTCGAATTCTTCCTTGATCCAGCCCGCGCCGAGGCCGACCTCGAGCCTGCCCTTGGACAGCACGTCGATCGTGGCGAGGTCCTTGGCCAGCACGACCGGGTGGCGGAAACCGTTCGCAAGCACCGACGTTCCGAGCCGGATCTTCTCGGTGGCCTGGGTCAGGGCGCCGAGCGCGGCGATCGGGCCGATCTGCTCACCGAGGTGGTCCGGCACGACGAAGGCGTCGAAGCCGTACTCCTCGGCCTGCTGGGCAGTCTGGACGAACTTGCGGGCACCGCCCTCCTGCTTGTTTCCCTCGCCGGCCGCCGCGAAGCGGAACGGACGCAACGGAGTGCCCAGCGCGGTCAACGCAGCATCCGCGTCACGGCTCGCCATGGTGGCCGGTGCGGCGGCTTCTGTCATGAACTCATGCTCCTGGCTGTAAGGAAATACGGGCGCGACACCCGTCCGAGGTCTGCTGCGGCGGTGCCCGGCGTCGCGATCATCAGCGCACTTTACAGCGTGCTGCCGAACTCGAGTTGCGCTTGTCACGCCAAGGGGGTGCGGGGTATCTCACTGGCTGTGATTTCTCACGAATGCGCGGGATGCGGGGCGGCCTCGATCAGTCCCACCGCCCAGTTGACCGTCCACTGTGTCGAGGTGGTGCCATCGGGGTCGACGATGAAGCCGTGGTAGAGCGCGTGCACCGGGTTCCCCGCCGCCCGGACCAGCGCGTTCACACTGCCCACGATGTTCCACGGACTCAGTGCCTCGCGCGGCGCGTCACAGATCAGATCGCCGGGCGCGCAGATGGTGTAGGTGCGGTCGGCGAGCGCGCCGAAGCCCCCTTGACGCGGACCGGTCATCGTGATGCCGGGCACATTCAACCCCCGCAACGCGACTTCGGCACCCACGCCGGGCGGCGGCGTCCCCACCTGGATCGGCTGACCCGGGCCGGTCTCGCCGGTGCGCCGTCCATCGGCGATCAACGTCACGCCGAGCACCAAGTCGGCGGGCACGGGGCCCTTGCCCGCCCCGATCTGCGCGGCGACGTCACCCGCGATCACCGCGCCCTGGGAGAACCCCGCGAGCACGTAGGTGGTCAGCGGACACTCCTGATGCCGGGCGACCATGGCATCGACCATCCGCCGTGTGCCTTCGGATCGGCTGTTGTTGTAGGACTGCTGTCCGTCCGGCGGAAGCGCGATCGGGTTGGAAAACTGCGCGACATACGGGACGGTGTACACGTCCAGCCGCTCCGCCGGGAATCGCTGGGCGACCGGGCTCGAGACGTTGAGCATCAGCGACAACGGGTTGGCGGTCGGATTGTGTGGGTCGTCGTAGCTATTCGACTCCCAGGTGCCCGGCACGGAGATCATCTGCACATCGGGGCAACTCGCAGGCTGCGAGGTCGGCCGTTCCGGCGGCTTCGGCCCCGGAACGGGCGGGCGCAACCGTCCCGCGAGCAGATACCACAGCAGCAGGACGACGAGGACGATCAGCACCAAGACGCCGATCGCGATCAAGCAGCCCGCCGGCTTGGACCGGCGGGACGCCGAACGGACACGCGAACTCACTGGCAGTACGTCGCGCGCGCGGTCGAGATGTAGATCTGTCCGGCCTTCTCGACCGGCATCTTCGACGGGTCGAAGGACGGGTCGGAACCGGCCATGGCGTTCACGAAGGTCATCAGATCCTGGTCGGACGCCCCCGCGGCGGTGCCCTGGCAGACGTAAGCGCCGATGCTGAGCGCGATGTCCGGGGTGGACGGGGTGACGCCCTGCTTGGCGAGCTCGTCGAGGAAGCGCTTGTCCTTGTCGGAGAGCTTCGAGGTATCCGCGGGCGGGACGGCCTCGGTCGGCACCGGCTGCGGACGTTCGGGCGCCTCGGTCGCGGTGGGCTGCTCCGGCGCGGGTGCCGGCTGCGCGGTGTCGGCGGGCGTCGTCGCGGCGGGCGACTGGGTCACCGTCGTGGTGCGGGTCGGCGTCGGCGTGCTCGTCGCGGTCGAATCATTGTCGCCGCACGCGGCGAGCAGGCCGGTCGCGGCGATCGCCGCAACCACGCCGAATACCTTTCCACGGGTCCGATGCATGAATTCTTGTCCTCCTGTGTCTAATTTTGCAGCGCCTGCGGCGCTGCGTGTTCGCGGCCCCCGTGTGGTTCGGGTCCGAGCGGGCGGCGGGTGGGGGGGGGTGGCGTGGGGGTGGGCGGCGCGGGGGTGCG
>NZ_JBFAYO010000008.1:0-234318 GCF_040681325.1 Nocardia sp. NPDC051787 | reverse complement strand
GGTCAGCAGCTCGGCCTGCCGAGATGCCTTGCGTGCCTGTCTGGTTCGCTTCGTGGCCAGGTCGACCAGGGCCGCCACCGCGACGGCGCCGGCACCGCACCGAGGATGCCGTCCAGCAGCCTGGCCAGCCCGTAGTCGAACGCGCCGTCCGGGTCGGCGGGCGCCTGGTACAACTCGCCCACCGCCGCGCCGACCCGCGATGCCAGCGGGAACTCACTCGGCGGCATGATCTCGGTGAGCAGCGGACCATGCACCTCCCACCAGCGTGTGTCGCTCATCCTGCGCGTCTCGCGGGCGGCGGCGACCGCCATGCGCGCGTTTCCGGTCGCGAACTCCGACAGCACGGCGATCACCCGATCCATCACCACGTCAGGTAGGCCGATTCCGTCGATCGCGGCGAGCTGCCGTTCGTAGCGGCGCATCCGTCCCGGGCCGAGTACCAGGCGCCACGGGGGTACCTCGAGCAGCCAAGGGTGCGCGATCAGTTCCGCCCGAACCTGGCGGGCCACTGTCGCCATGCGCTCGCGCGGGGGAAGATCACCCGGAATGGGTGCGTCCTGCTCTGCCACCGCGTCGACCATGAGTATCGTCAGCGCCTCTTTGCTCGGCACGTACGTGTAGAGACTCATCGGTCGTAGCCCCAACTCCGCCGCGATCGCGCGAATGGAGACCTTCTCGTAGCCCTCCCGGTCCGCGAGTGCGACCGCTGCCGCGACCACCGCGTCGACGCTGACGGTCTGCTTCGGGCCGCGTCCCGCGGGACGCAGGGGAAGCTCGTGCCGCCACAGCAGGCTCATCACATGTTTCGCCTGTTCGACAGAGATTTCCTCGCTCACGACCGCTCCTGGTGGACGCTCGGCTGCTCGCTCACGACTGCGCCTCGCTCGCGCTCGGCTTCGTCGTGCGCGAGGGCGCGCTGCGTCCTCGGTTCACTCGCTGACGCTCGCTCACGGCACTCCTCGGAACAAATCCAGTACGGTGTACGTTGTCACGATACTCCGTACGGCATACGTTGATTTGAAGGGGTGCGCTCTGTCCAGCACACACGCCACTTATCTGCCGGATCGGCACATGTTCGCCCTGTGGACGTGGGCGGGGCTCGGCGCCGGACCGGCCCCGCGTGGCCACGGCGACCACGAGACACTCGCGCTGGTCCTCCCGGTCGGCGCCGACGGCGCGCTGGAGGTCACCGATGTCGACGCCGCGCTGGTGTCCCCGGAGGATTTCGCGGATCTGGCGGTCGAGCATCCAGGACATTCGACCCTGATCTGGCAGGACATCGTGCGCGCCACCCGCGCCGAGCCGGCCACGGAAGCGCTCGACGACCCCGAGCTGCCGATAGCCGCCCACGCCGTGCCGGATGCGTCCGGCACCTCCATCGTGTCGGCGCGGCGCGCGCTGCGGGCGCTGCGTGACACCGAGGCCGCGGCGGCGGACCTGCGTGCGACGCTGAAGGCGCGGCTGCGGCCCTACCAGGCACGCGGGGTCGCCTGGTTGCGCGAAACCGCGGACGCGCACGGCGGCGCGGTGCTCGCCGACGAAATGGGGCTCGGCAAAACCGTCCAGACCATCGGCTTCTTGCTCGGCCGCGCCGATGCGGGGCCACAGCTCGTGGTCTGCCCGACCTCACTGGTCGGCAACTGGGCGCACGAGATCGGCCGGTTCGCACCGGGGCTGCGCGTGGTCGCGTGGCGCGGCGGCGAGATCACGCCCGACGCGGCGACGGTCGTCGTCACCGGTTATCCCACCTTGCGGCTGCATGGACGGCTGTTGACCGGACAGCGCTGGGCGACAGCCGTCTTCGACGAGGCGCAGGCGGTGAAGAATCCGCGTACCCAGGTCGCGAAAGCGGCGCGGGCGATCGACTCGGCCGCCACGATCGCGCTGACCGGCACGCCCGTGGAGAACCATCTGGACGAGCTATGGGCGTTGCTGAACCTGGTGGCGCCACGGTTGTTCGGGCACCGGACGCAGTTCCGGCGCCGATTCGTGCGGCCGATCCAGGATGGGTCGGCGACCGCGGCGGCGCGGTTGCGCGACACCATCGAACCGGTCGTGCTTGCGCGCAAGAAGAGTCAGGTCGCGGCGGCGCTGCCCGCGAAGATCCACAGCGACCTGCTCTGCGACCTCACCCCCGAGCAGGAGCGGCTCTACGATCAGCTGCTCGCTCAGGCCGTCGACGACGGATTCGGCGCGGGCATCGAGCGTCACGGCCGCGTGCTCGCCGCGCTGACCTCGCTCCGGCAGGTGTGCAACCATCCCGGGCTGGTCACCGGCGAACTCGGCGAGCTGGCCGGCCGATCCGGAAAACTCGACCTGTGTACCGACATCCTGGCCACCAATCTCGACACCGCCAGCCCCACCTTGGTGTTCACTCAGTACCGCCGGACCGGTGAACTGCTCGTGCGCCATGTCGCCGAACAGTTCGGGGTGACGGCGCCGTTCTTCCACGGCGGGCTGAACCAGGCCGAACGCGCCGCGATCGTGTCCGGGTTCCAGACCGAGGACGGGCCTCCGATACTGGTGCTGAGTCTGCGCGCGGCGGGCACCGGACTCACGCTGACCCGCGCCGCCGATGTCATCCACTTCGACCGCTGGTGGAACCCGGCCGTGGAGGCGCAAGCCTCCGACCGCGCCCACCGGATCGGCCAGACCCGCACCGTCACCGTCACCACACTCACCTCGGCCACGACCGTAGAGGAGCACATCGCGGGCGTACACGACCGCAAGGCGGCCCTGACCGACCTCGGCGACGCGACCGGCATCGCGGCGCTCGCCGCGCTCGGCGACGAACAGCTCATCGAGATCCTGCGCCGCAAAAGGGAGAACTGATGGCGGACAACGAATTCGGCTACACCGCATGGGGCATGGACTGGGTGCGCCTCGCCGAGCCGCTGCGCCAGACCAGACCCGATCCGCTGCTCCCGCGCGCCCGCAGCATCGCACGCAACAACGGCGTGCAGTTCACCGTCGAGGGACGGGTCGTGCGGGCCACCATCCATCGTGGCGGTCAGGCCTCACTGACCCACCTGGAAGTGGCGCCGCTGACCAGGGCCACGATCACCGCCATCGCCGCGATCGTGCCGGACCCGTCCGTGCTGACCGACGACATGCACCGCGCGATCGCAGCGGCGGGAATCCCGCTCGCGCCGGTCCTGGCGGGCACCGACTGTTCCTGCACGGCACGATCGGCGCGGTGCGTGCATGTACTCGCCGTCCACTACGCGATGGCGCGCAAGGTCGACGAGAACCCCCGTCTCGCCCTGGAGATCCAGGGCTATTTCGCCGCGGCCCCGCGGGATCCGGGTGTCTCGGCGCCACCGGCACGATGGACGCCGCTCGGCGCGCTCGATCCGTCGCGGTTCTTCACGACAGCGCCGACCTGAGCGGCTCGGCGCGGTCGGTCGCGCGCTCACTCCGGCCGTCTGGCCCGGAAGTCGAAGTCATCCCGATCGGCGCGCATCGGCCCACCGATCCCCTGGCGCGGCAGGTGGCCGACGCGGCCGATCGGGCCGACCCGCGCACGCTCACGGAGTTCGGCACCGCCGTCTCCGCCAGCTCACGCACACTGGCCCGGCTGTTCATGTCCGAAATTGGTATCAGCTTCGGACGGCTTGTCCATCCAGGCGCGTGACGGTGCTTCGCTGGCCGAACTCACCGCGTCCATCGACTGCGCCATGGCCGCCTGGCCCGTCCCCAGCTGACCCTGGATCCCCTGCCGCACCGCTACTTACGGCGCAGGGCCGCGATGCGCTCGCCGAGTTGTTCCGCGGTGGCCAGCGCGGTCGGCGGGCCGCCGCACTCGCGCCGCAGTTCGCCGTGGATCACGCCGTGCGGTTTACCGGTGCGATGGTGATGCATGGCCACCAGGCTGTTGAGCTCGCGGCGCAGTTCGCCGAGCCGGTCGGCGGTGGCGACCCGCTCCGCCGCGCTGGCCACCTGCGGACCCGGCTCCGGCTCGGTCACGGCCGCACCGCGCTCGGCGACCTGCTTCGCCTGCCGCTCGCGTAGCAGCGCGCGCATCTGCTCGGCGTCGAGCAACCCCGGGATGCCCAGGTAATCCGCTTCCTCGTCGCTGCCGGCGAAGGTGGCGGTACCGAACGAGGAGCCGTCGTAGATCACCTGGTCGAGTTCGGCATCGGCGGCCAGCGCGACGAAGGACTTGTCCTTCTCGCCCGGCTCGTCCTGCTGCTTGTTGGCCTCGATCAGCAGGTCGTCGTCGAGTCCGTTCTGCTCCCGGTGCGGCTTGCCGATGACATGGTCGCGCTGCACCTCCAACTGAGCGGCCAGATCCAGCAGTACCGGCACCGACGGCAGGAACACGGTCGCGGTCTCGCCGGGCTTGCGCGCACGCACGAAGCGACCGATCGCCTGGGCGAAGTACAGCGGCGTCGCGGCGCTGGTGGCGTACACACCCACGGCCAGGCGCGGCACGTCCACACCTTCCGACACCATGCGCACCGCGACCATCCACGGCTGGGTGCTGCTGCTGAACTCCGCGATCCGGTTCGAGGAGGACGGGTCGTCGGAGAGCACCAGGGCCGGCTTCTCGCCCGAGATGTGTTCCAGCAGTTCGGCGTAGTCGCGGGCACGATCCTGATCGGTGGCGATCACCAGGCCGCCTGCGTCGGGCATGCCAGAGGCACGCTTCTGACGCAGCCGGATGTCGGCGGCGCGCAGCACGGCCGACATCCAGTCACCCGCCGGGTCCAGCGCGGTGCGCCAGGCCCGGGCGGTCTGCTCGGCGTTGAGGGGCTCGCCGAGGCGTGCGGAGTACTCCTCCCCCGCGCTGTCGCGCCAGTGTGCCTCGCCGGAATAGGCCAGGAAGACCACCGGCCGCACGACGCCGTCGGCGAGCGCCTCGGCGTAGCCGTAGGTGTGGTCGGCGCGGGACTTCGGGAAGCCGGACTCATCGGGCTCGTAGACGACGAAGGGGATCTGGCTGTCGTCACTGCGGAACGGCGTACCGGTGAGCGCGAGGCGGCGGGTGGCGTCGCCGAACGCCTCGGCCGTCGCCTCACCCCAGCTCTTCGCGTCGCCCGCGTGGTGGATTTCGTCGAGAACGACGAGGGTCCTACGGTTTTCGGTGCGCACGCGGTGCCGGAACGGATGCGCGGCGACCTGCGCGTAGGTGACCACGACACCGTGGTAGTCCCCCGAGGTTGCTCCGGTCGAGTTGGAGAACCGCGAGTCCAACGCGATCCCGGCGCGAGCCGCGGACTGCGCCCACTGGTGTTTGAGGTGTTCAGTGGGCGCGACGACGGTGATCTGGTCCACGGTGCGGTCGGCCAGCAGTTCCGCCGCGACGCGCAGCGCGAACGTGGTCTTTCCCGCCCCCGGGGTGGCCACCGCGAGGAAGTCCCGTGGTTTGGTCGCCAGATACTTCGTCAGCGCACGTCGCTGCCAGGCACGGAGGGAGCCGCCGGCGGCGGTGCTCGCTGTTTTCGAATCGCCCGGCGCGCCCGCTTCTCCCGCCACAGCGGTGCCACCCGACCCAGTCACGCAGACGACCCTAGCGGCCCGGCACGGCGTGTCGCCAAACCGACGCGAAAGGCGCGACGGGCATCACACGGCCACCAGCCAGGACGCTGGAAGTTCACCCGATGCGCACCGACACGTCGCACCCGGACCGCGATGCGCATCCCGGAAGTGCGCGATGCTGTATGCACGATGACCGATCACCGCGCCCTCCCGGGCGATCCGCCACGGACCGACGCACCGCCGGCCCGCACCGTAACGGTGCGCACGCGGTCCTGGGCCGATCGGGCGGGCGCCGGAGCGGCGCACGCGAGCAGGCATACGGTCGCGCTGGTCGTACGGGTGGCGGAGAAGGCATGGGGGAACTCGATCTTCGCCAAGTCGGCCGCGGCGGCGTTCTGGCAGACGCTCTCGCTGGCGCCCCTGTTGCTCGGAGTGCTCGGCAGCCTCGGCTACGTCGGCGGATGGTTCGGCCCGGACACCGTGCAGATCGTGGAATCCAAGATCATCGC
This sequence comes from Nocardia sp. NPDC051787, assembly GCF_040681325.1. Lineage (NCBI taxonomy): Bacteria > Bacillati > Actinomycetota > Actinomycetes > Mycobacteriales > Nocardiaceae > Nocardia > Nocardia sp. NPDC051787. The sequence continues at coordinate 228,328 of NZ_JBFAYO010000008.1, read as the reverse complement.
GTTCAGCCAGGAGTTGTTCCCCGCGAGCGTGGTCTCGGACCTGATCGAGCCGACGGTGCAAGACGTTCTCGGGCGGGGCCGCGGCGCGGTGGTCTCGGTGGGTTTCGTGCTGTCGCTGTGGGCCGGGTCGTCGGCGATGGCGACGTTCGTCGACGCGATCGTCGAGGCCCATGGTCAGCAAGACGCGCGGCACCCGGTGTGGCAGCGCATCTTCGCGCTGTTGCTGTACATGCTGTTCCTGGTGGCGGCGGTGCTCATTCTGCCCTTGGTGGCACTGGGACCAGCGCTGATCGGGCGGGTACTGCCCGCGGCGTGGCGGGCGACGGGACTTCAGCTGCTGGATTTCTTCTACTACCCGGGCGTCGGCCTGCTGCTGATCGTCGGGCTCACCACCCTGTACAAGCTGGCGCTGCACGCCTCCCTGCCGTGGCACCGGCTCTTCTGTGGCGCCCTGGTGGCCGGAGTGTTCTTCATGGCGGCGAGTGAGCTGCTGCGCCGCTACCTGTCCTGGGTCACCAGAACCGGCGTCACCTACGGCGCGCTGGCGACGCCGATCGCGTTCCTGTTGTTCACGTTCTTCCTCGGCTTCGCGGTGATCCTCGGTGCGGAGTTCAACGCGGCGGTGCAGGAGTTCTGGCCTGCCCGCGCCACACGCATGGAGCAGGTGAAGGAGTGGATCGCCAACCAGGTGCGCGGCGAAAGCGGCGCGAGCGCGGAGGCGCCGGCCGAAGACGGCGCCGCGACCGACCCGGACGACGCCCGACCCCGCCGGTCCCTGGCCGCGCTCGACCGGCGGGGAGTGTCGTCCTCGTCCCCGGAGTAGGGCCCGGCCTCAGTCGCCCTTGCGTAGGCCCTCGTAGACCTTCTTGCACTCCGGGCACACCGGAGAGCCGGGCTTGGCCGAGCGGGTCACCGGGAAGACCTCGCCGCACAGCGCAACGACGTGGGTGCCGAGCACGGCGCTCTCGGCGATCTTGTCCTTCTTCACGTAGTGGAAGAACTTCGGGGTGTCGTCGCCCGTCGTCTCGTCGGTCGTCGTGTCCGGGCGAACCATGGTGTCGGTGCTCACGCATTCCATGATGCCGCATCGCCGGATCAGTGGCCGACCACGGCGGCCCATGCCGCACCGAGATAGCGAGCGGTCATCCGGAGCCCGGTCTGTGCGTGGACGGGCCACTAGTGGAAGACTCAGGGTATGCAGCGCAACGGCGACTCCCCCTCCGCCGACGGCCGCGACCGCGAAGAGCACCCCGGCGTGACGGTGCCGCAGCAGCCCCGTCGTTCCTCCGGATATTTCCCGGGCAGTGACGACAAACACCCGGCGCTGATCACCGAGGCGGCGCCTTCGCTGGAGGATCAGCACCGCGCCCGGGTGCGCCGGTACACGATCATCATGGCGTTCCGCATCCCCTGCCTGGTCCTCGCGGCGATCGCCTACAGCACGTTCGGCAATCCGCTGCTGTCCATCCTGATCATCGTGGCGTCCATTCCCCTGCCCTGGATCGCGGTGCTGATCGCCAACGACCGCCCGCCTCGCCGCAAGGACGAGCCGAGCCGGTGGGATGGTCGCCGCACCGCCATCGAGTCCCGCCCGCACAACGCCATCGACGGCTGAGTCCACGGCGTTCGGCCAGCCGGAGTTCCCACCTGACGAGCCGCACCGGCCGTCCACCGCATCCTGTCGTGGTGGACGTAGACCGGCAGAAGATCCGATGTCAGGATGGTTGCGGGGCGCGCCGCACCACCGCCGACATCACCGCGGCCGCGCCACATAGCGCGCCCGCGAGATACCAGGCCAGGTCGTAGCTGCCCTGGAGGTCACGGATGACGCCCGCACCGGTGGCCGCCACCGCCGAGCCGATCTGGTGGGAGGCGAACACCCAGCCGAACGCGACGGGGGCGTCGGCGCCGAACAGTTCGCGGCACAGCACGACCGTCGGCGGCACCGTGGCCACCCAGTCCAAGCCGTAGAAGACGATGAACACCCACAGGCTCGGCTGCGTGTCCGGACCCAGCAGCGCGGGCAGGATCAGCAGCGACAGACCGCGCAGCGTGTAGTAACCGATCAGCAGGTAGCGCGGATCGAGCCGGTCGGTCAGCCAGCCGGACGCGATGGTGCCCGCCACGTCGAAGATGCCGACGACCGCCAGCAGGCTCGCCGCCGTAGTCGGCGGCATGCCGTGATCGTGCGCCGCGCTGACGAAATGCGTCCCGACCAGCCCGTTGGTCGACGCGCCGCAGACCGCGAAGCCTCCTGCGAGCAACCAGAATCCGGGCCTGCGGGCGATCGTGCCGAGCACGGTCAGCGCACGCGAGGCGCCACCGGCCGCGGGCACGCGCATCCCGGCGGGGCTGTCCGGCTCGGCCCCGTAGGCCCGCACGCCGACGTCGCTCGGATAGTCGCGGATGAACAGCAAGACCAGCGGCACCACGGCCAGCGCGGCGCCCGCGACGATCAGCGAGGGCAGCCGCCAGCCATGCGCGTGCGCCAGCGCCGACACCAGCGGCAGGAAGATCAACTGCCCGGTCGCGCCCGCGGCGGTGAGCACGCCGGTGACCAGGCCGCGCTGGCGCACGAACCACCGGCCGGTGATGGTCGCCACGAACGGCATCGACATCGAGCCCACCCCGACACCGACCAGCAGGCCCCAGGTCAGGATCAGGTGCCAGGGCTGGGTCATGAAGACCGTCAGCCCGCTGCCCGCCGCGACCAGCACCAGCGCGCAGGCCACTACCTTGCGGATACCGAAGCGATCCATCAGCGCCGCCGCGAACGGCGAGATCAGCCCGTACAGCAGAAGATTCAGCGAAACGGCCGTGCCGATGGTGCCGTGCGACCAGCCGAACTCCTCGTGCAGCGGGTCGAGCATGACGCCGGGCACCGACCGGAAGGCGGCGGCGCCCAGCAGTGCGATGAAGCCGACACCCGCGACGAGCCATGCCGGGTGCAGGCGGGTGCGGGGCGGGGAGGCGACGGGAACCGGGATCGGCGTCTGCAGTTCGGTCACCCGCTGAGCCTGCCGGAAGGTTGCGTCCGCAACGAGTGGCTGGAATGCCACATAGCATCAAATTCGCGCCATTCGGCGGACGCCGTTTTGTGCTCGACAACATGCGCGCCTGTCCCTAATGTCGCATCGAAGCCGTCGCCACGACGATCCGCACTTCGGTACGTTGCGCCGAACAGACAGGAGTGAACATGATTCGGTGGATCTGGGTCTTCCTGGACCGCCCGACGCAGCGCTTCGACGATTGCGCGAAGTTCTGGTCCACGGTCACCGGCACCCAGCTCTCTCCTCGACGCGGCAGCAACGAGGAGTTCCTCACCCTGCTGCCCGACCCGGCGCTGTTCGCCGCCGCGAGCGTCAAAATGCAGGCGGTGACCGGTCTCGGCGGCGTCCATCTCGACCTCGACGTCGATGACATCCCCTCCGCCGTCCGCACCGCGCTCGACCTAGGCGCCGAACTGGTCGCCAACCACCCCGACTACGCCGTGCTGCGCTCCCCCGGCGGCCAGACGTTCTGCCTGACCCCGAGCGGGCGCGCCACGAGCACGCCCGCACCGGCCGTGCGGGCACCCGACGGCACGCTGTCGCGCCTTGACCAGGTGTGCCTCGACATCGGCCCCGCCGATTACGAGGTCGAGACCCGCTTCTGGACGTTGCTGACCGGCTGGACATTCCAGCCCGGACGGCGGCCGGAGTTCGCCCGTCTGCGCGCGGACGAGCAGTTGCCCGCGCAGCTGCTGCTGCAGCGTCTCGGCGAGAACCGTCCGCCCGGTGCACACGTGGACCTGGCCGCGGAGGACATCGAGGCCACCGCGGCCTGGCACGAATCTCTCGGCGCGACGGTGGTGCGGCGGCATGAGCACTGGATCGTCCTGAGCGATCCCGCCGACGCGCTGTACTGTGTCACCGCGCGCGACCCGAACGGCGTCTGAATCAGCCTCCGGCACAACTTTTCCCGGCCGCAAGTCGATCTCCCTTTGTCCACGGAACCGCCGACACGCACGGGACACGCGCATCCATCGCACGTGAGTTGCCTTGCGCCCATGATTTTTCCGTCGGCCGCACGACCGTCGCGCACTCGGATGAACCACCGCGGCGACTGACAGCTCATCGGAGGCAGCCCCATTGGCGGGAAAGGCGCACTCGCCACCAACGGCGTCGGAGGCGGTTCGTCCCCCGACGGGATGCGGCGTGACTCGGTTCTCCGTATTGCCGGGCTGGTAGCCGATCGGCGAGACGGTGCGGGGCAGTCGACAAGCACGGGTCGGCGGGGCACGGCCGATTGCGGGGGCGGCGCAGCGACGACCGCCTCAGCCGAGGTGTCGTGACACGCGACCATCTGGTCCAGGCCGGATGGTCGCGGTGGCAGAGTACCGATGTGCCTACGAACCGATCGACCACCACGGGATCGCTGCTCACCGCGCTGTGCCCGGACCTGCGGACCGCCCTGGCCAGGGTCGGCTACGACGCCGATACCTTGCTCGAGGTGCTCGGCGACGCGCACGCTGCACTGGGTCGCTCGGAGCCGGTGCCGGTGCGCAGGGCGGCGCGCGAGGCGGGCGAACTGGGCGCGCTCATCCGCCTGCTGCTGCTCGGCGATGCGCTGCCGGAGCGGGAGGTCGCCGCCGCACTCGCACCGGTGGACCTGGACCGCGCGGTGGCCGCGGGCCTGCTCGATCGCGACGGCGACGCCGTGCGGGCGGCGCTGGACCTCCGCCCGCTGGACGCGGGCGCGGGCACCCGATGGATTCTGTCCGATCTCGACGACTCGATGCGCCGCCGCACGCTCACCGAGGACCATGTGCTCGGCGTCGGCCACGCCTCTCTCTCGCTGCTGCGCGCCACTCCGGCACGGCCGATCGGCACGGTGCTCGACCTCGGCACCGGTTGCGGAGTGCAGGCGATACACGCCGCCTCCTACGCCCAGCAGGTCACGGCTACCGATGTCAACGCCCGCGCGCTGTGGCTGGCCGAAGCCACCGCGGCGCTCAACGACCTGGACATCGAATTGGTCGAAGGCTCGTGGTTCGAGCCGGTCCGCGGAAGGCGCTTCGACCAGATCGTGGCCAATCCGCCGTTCGTGGTCGGCCCCACCCGCGTCGAGCACACCTATCGTGACTCCGGCCTCGCGCTCGACGGAGCAAGTGAACTGGTGGTCTCCCAGGCGGCCGGCCTGCTCGCACCCGGCGGCACCGCCGCGATGCTGGCGGCGTGGGTCCATGTCGAGGGCGAGGACTGGCGCGACCGGGTCTCCTCATGGTTGCCCGCCCATGGTGTCGACGCCTGGGTGGTGCAGCGCGACGTCGCCGATCCCGCCCTCTACGTCGGCACCTGGTTGCGTGACGCGGGCCTCGACCCGCGCGATCCGGCCGCGCAAGCCCGTGCGGAGAGCTGGCTGGACGCCTTCGCCACCGCCGATGTCGATGGCATCGGTTTCGGTTTCGTCTACCTGCGCGCCATCGAAGGTCCGGCCGAGCTGCTCGCCGAGGACCTCACGCACGGCTTCGACGACCCGCTCGGTGAGGAGGCCGTCCGGTATTTCGAGCGCTCGGCCTGGCTGCGCGCCGTCGCCGGAGATGAGAATCTCGCCTGGTCCGCACGTTTCGCGGTGGACTCCGCGACCGCGCTGGAGCGAGTGTACCTGCCCGGCGCCGACGGCTGGGCGCCGGAGGTGGCGCGGCTGCACCGCGGCGACGGCCCGCGCTGGCAGCACGAAGTGGACGAGACCACGATCTCGCTGCTGGCGGGAATGCGAGCCGACGGCCTGCCGTTGTACCAGCTGGTCGAACTACTGGCGCTCGCCCACGGCTCCGAGGAGGTGACCGCCGAGTTCGCGGCCGACGCGTTGTCCGTGGTCACCGGACTGGTACGTCACGGATTGGTACGGCCCGTATAACCGTACGGCAACTACGCGTCGACCGGCGCCGGTCCCGGCCGGAGGATCGCTCCGCGACGCGGTGCTTCTCAGGAACTTCTCAGACGAGAGGGCAGAAAACCGCAGCTCAGAGCGGTTTATGTCAGCCGTAACGGGGAACTTTCTCCGTGTCGGGTCCGTTGATCGGAGTGAGACACCACCGACAGGAGGCAAGTCATGACAAGCCCCGCCACCACTCGTGTGCGCACCAGCGATTCGGACCTCGACGCCCAGAGCCCCGCCGCCGACCTGGTACGTGTGTACCTGAACGGGATCGGCCGTACCGCGCTGCTCACGGCTGCCGACGAGGTCGAGCTGGCCAAGCGCATCGAGGCGGGCCTCTACGCGCAGCACCTGCTGGAAACCGGTAAGCGGTTGTCGGCCGGCCGGAAGCGGGATCTAGCCCTCGTCGTGCGCGAAGGTCAGGCTGCCCGGTCGCATCTGCTCGAAGCCAACCTGCGCCTCGTTGTCTCGCTCGCCAAGCGCTACACCGGCCGCGGAATGCCGCTGCTGGACCTGATCCAGGAAGGCAATCTCGGACTGATCCGGGCCATGGAGAAGTTCGATTACACCAAGGGCTTCAAGTTCTCCACCTACGCCACCTGGTGGATCCGGCAGGCCATCACCCGCGGCATGGCCGACCAGAGCCGCACCATTCGCCTGCCCGTCCACTTGGTCGAGCAGGTGAACAAGCTGGCCAGGATCAAGCGCGAACTGCACCAGCAGCTCGGCCGGGAGGCCACCGACCAGGAACTGGCCGTCGAATCGGGCATCCCGGTGGACAAGATCTCCGATCTGCTCGACCACAGCCGCGACCCGGTGAGCCTGGACATGCCGGTCGGCAACGACGAAGAGGCTCCGCTGGGCGATTTCATCGAGGACTCCGAGGCCACCTCGGCCGAGTCCGCGGTCATCGCCGGTCTGCTGCACCATGACGTGCGCAGTGTGCTCGCCACCCTGGACGAGCGCGAACAGCAGGTCATCCGGCTTCGTTTCGGCCTTGACGACGGCCAGCCGCGCACCCTGGACCAGATCGGCAAGCTCTTCGGCCTCTCCCGCGAGCGAGTGCGCCAGATCGAGCGCGAAGTCATGGCGAAGCTGCGCAAGGGCGAGCGGGCCGACCGGCTGCGCGCCTACGCCAGCTGACCCTCGCCGGCGCCGGTAGCTCGCGGACAGCTCCGGCGTTCGGCTCGGTGACCTCACAGAGGTCACCTTTCCGCGCCGACCGGTGACCGCGCGTGGCCCGCCCCCTCCGGGCGTCGCGCGAGCCGGTCGGCGGTGTCGTATTCCCCCTCTCCCGGCTTGTCGCCGTGCTCAGCCCTGGTCCACCGCGATGTCGTACTTGACGGTGTCGCCCTCGACCGAGGTCACGGTCAAGGTCACGCCCAGGTTGTCGGCGCCGGGGGTCAACGTGCAGCGCATGGTCGTCCCGGTCTTGCCGGTGAGATCGCCAGGACGGTCGATCGCGTCGGGTTCCTGGCCGACTTCCTGCGTGAGCGAGTCCTTGACCGACTTCTCCAAGTCGGCCTCCGCAACTTTCGCGGTGCCGATGCTGACGGAACACGCGGTGAGCGCCGCCGCGACCAGCGACAGCAGGGCAAGGATTCGGATCTTCATGGCGAGCAGGCCTTTCTTTCGGACGAATCTGGCATCGACAGATCGCGGCAACAGCGATCGTCCGTTATCGGGCACCCGCGACATGGCCTGTGCGAGCCGACGGCTCAGGCGCGCCATCGCCCTCGCCGCTGGCGCGCTCCCGCCCGGCCGACACGATCGACGTCAGCCCAGCCGACGCGGACCGGAGTCGAAACGGCTCGGTTCCGGGCCGATGCGGCCGCGCGCGTACAGGATCTCCGCCGAGCTCGGTGAGGCCAGTACCGGATCGAAGGACAATTCCCGCATCTCCGGTAGGTCGTCGAAGAGGGCTGAAATGCGCTGGGCGAGTTCGGCGAGGGCGGCTTTGTCGACGCGTGGGCTGGCGGGAGTACCCGACAGCAGCGGGGCGGCGCGCGGCGCGTCGATCAATGCGGTGGCCTCGTCGGCGGTCAGCGGAAGCGCCCGGTAAGCGCGGTCGCCGAGGAGTTCGATGATCAGGCCGGACAAGCCGAACTCGATCACCGACCCGAAGGACGGATCGTCCTGCACGCGCAGGATGCAGCCGACACCCTTGGTGGCCATCTTCTGGATGTGCAGCAGTGGATCACCACACAGCTCGGCCAGATCGGTGTACGCCTGCCGCACCGCCTCCGGCCGCCACAGGTCGAGCCGGACGCCGGTGAGATCCGGCCTGCGCCGCCACAATTCGCCGGTCGCCTTGGCCGCCACCGGGTAGCCGAGTTCCTCCGCGGCGGCGACCGCCTCCTCGGCGCTGCGCACCTCGCGAAACTCCACGACCGAAATGCCATAGCAGGCAAGCAGTTCCACGGTCTCCAGATCGGTGAGCCAGCGACCGCCCGATCCGGCCATCCAGTCCACCACCAGCTGGCGGGCGCGGTCGCTGTCGATGTCCCGTGGCCGCACCACAGCGCAGACCGGCCTGGTGCGCCATTCGGCATAACGCCGGACCCGGGCCAGCGCCCGTGCGGCGCGCTCGGGATCGGGATACGACGGAATCGAACCGTGCACCGCGGTGGCGCCCGCGCCGCGCACCGCGAGCAGGTTCGGAATCCCTTGCTCGGCGACGAACGTGGTGAGAACCGGCTTCTCGACCTCGGGCACGGCGGCCGCCGCCGCGCGGATCGCGTCCGCGAACCCAGTGGTCGGCAGTGGCACCGGCGGCGCGAAAACAACGATGACAGCATCGATCTCGTCCGACCGCAAGACCGCGACCAGCGCGTCCAGATACGCACCCGGCGTCGCCTGCGGCCCCAGATTCACCGGATCGCCGGCCTGGAGGCCCTCGCCTTTGGCCGCGTCGACGGCCAGCCAGTTCAGCGCCGTGCTGTTGCCGACCACCGCCAGCCGCTCGCCGCGCGGCAGCGGTTGGTAGCCGAGCAGGGCGGCGCAGTCGAAGAGCTCGGAAATCGAGTCGACCTGGACGATGCCCGCCTGCGCGAACAGATCCCGCACGATCGAACGGTCCATGTCACCGGCCTGCTGGGCGACCGAGCGGCCACTGCTCACCGCCACGATCGGTTTGGTTCTGGCCACCCGGCGCGCGATCCGGGAGAACTTGCGCGGATTACCGAAGCTCTCCAGATAGAGCAGCACCACGTCGGTGTCCGGGTCGCTGTCCCAGTACTGCAGCAGGTCGTTGCCGGAGACGTCGGCACGGTTACCCGCCGATACGAACGTCGAGAGGCCGAGATTGCGCGCCGCGGCCTCGCCGAGAATGGCCGCGCCCAATGGCCCGGATTGACAGAAGAATCCGATCCGCCCACGGCCGGGAAGAACTGGGGCCAGTGTCGCGTTCATGGCCACACCGGGGTCGGTGTTCGCGATGCCGAGCGCGCTCGGTCCGACCACGCGCATGCCGTGGCCGCGGGCTGCGGCGACCAACTCACGTTCGGCCGCAACGCCGTCCCGGCCGGTTTCGCTGAACCCGGCGGTCAGCACCACGAGTCCCTTCACGCCCTTGGCCATACAGTCGTCCAGTACCGACCCGATCGCGGCGGGGGGCACCGCGACCACGGCGAGATCGACCTCGTCGGGGATCTCCCTGACCGTCGCGTACGCGCGTACTCCCCGCACCGCCTTCCGGTTGGGGTTCACCGGGAACACCGGTCCCTGAAACACGCCGGACAGCAAATTCGTCAGCACCACTCCGCCGACCCGCCCCGCCGCCGGGGTGGCGCCGATGACCGCAACCGATCGCGGGGCGAGCAGATTGCCCACACTGCGCGCCTCGGAGGCACGTTCGCGCGAATCGCGGACCGACAGCAGCGCTTCGGTGGGGTCGATGGCGAACTCCAGATGCAGCACCGACCCATCCCTGCTGCGCTCGACCTGATAGCCCGCCTCCCGGAAGACCGTCACCATCACGGTGTTCTCCGCGAGCACCTCGGCAACGAAGGTCTCGATCTTGTTCTCGGCGGCCGCGCCGGCCAGGTGCTCCAGCAGAATCGAGCCGAGCCCGCGCCCCTGATGCCCGTCCGCCACCACGAACGCGACCTCCGCCGCCCGCGGGCCGACCCGGTCCAGCAACTCGTAGCGTCCCACCGCCACGATCGCCTCGCCCAGTTCCAGCACCAACCCGACCCGGTCGTGGTAGTCGACATGCGTGGTCCGGTACAGGTCCTTGGGCGAGATCCGCGGATAGGGACCGAAATACCGCAGATACCTGGTGCGATCGGACAGCGCGCCGTGGAATTCCTGCAGGCGATCGGCGTCGTCGGGCGTGATCGGACGCAGCCGCACGACGCCGCCGTCGGAGGCCAGCACGTCGGCGAACCAGTGCTGCGGCGGCGGAGGCGGGATGGCGGGGGCTCCGGTGTCGGGGAAGTCAGTCACGAGGGTCCTCCGGATCGAGGCCCAGCAACCCGAAAGTCGCTCGGCGGGTGGCCAGCACGGCCATGTCGACGGCGCGTTGGGCGCGGTCGAGCCGCATGTCCCCAGTCTCCCCGGTACCGCCGGGGCCATCCCACGGACGGTAAGCAACGTCACCGCCATCGCCCATGGTGTGTGGCGGATCCGACCGCGGCGCCGCGCTGCGGATTCCGTCGATCCAGTTCTGCGGTATCGGTGTCGCGGGGTCGATGGTGCGATCCAACGCGGTGGCCAGCAGATGCGTCCAAGCTCGCGGCACCACCCGGATCAGGCCGTATCCGCCGCCGCCGACGGCGAGCCAGCGTCCTTCGGCGTACTGGTCGGCCAGGTCGCGCATAGCGCGGAACGCCGCACGCTGACCGTCGACGGTGAGTTCCAAGTCGGCCAAGGGGTCTTCCCGGTGCGTGTCCACCCCGCATTGGCTGACCACGATCTGTGGCCGGAACGCCGCCACGGCGCCGGGTACCACCGCATGGAATCCGCGCAGCCACTGCGCGTCCCGAGTGCCCGGCAACAGCGCCAGGTTGATCGACGTGCCCTCCGCCGCGCCCGCGCCGGTCTCCTCCGGCCAACCGGTGTTGGGCCACAGGGTTGCCGGGTGCTGGTGCAGCGAAATGGTCAGCACCCGAGGATCGCCGTAGAAGGCCCGTTGCACACCGTCACCGTGGTGGACGTCCACATCTATGTAGGCGATGCGGTCGAAACCGTGGTCCAACAGCCAGGAGATGGCCACCGCGGGGTCGTTGTAGACGCAGAACCCGGCAGCCGAATCGGCCATCTCGTGATGCATGCCACCGCCGATGCTCACCGCGCGCTTGGTGCGCCCCTCCGCGATCTCCCGTGCCGCGGCCAAGGTGCCGCCGACGATCGTGGACGCCGCCTGGTGCATGCGCGGAAACACCGGATTGTCCGGCGAACCCAAGCCATAGGGGGGTGCGGTGGGCGAACCGATCGGCGGCACGGCGTGTTCGACGGCGTCGAGATAGTCGGGCGTGTGAATGCGCAGCAGGTCCTGGCGTTCCGCGCCGGCGGGTTCGAGCAGTTCGACGCCCTCGAGCAAGCCGAGACTTTCCGCCAGCGCCATGGTGAACTTCAGGCGTGCCGGTTTCATCGGATGCTCCGGGGTCCAGGCGTAATCCAGAAACCGATCGGTCCAGACGACGGTTCCCGGCCGGCTCTTCCCGGACGACGCCGACGCCGGAGGTTCGCCGCGGGGTGCAGTGGCCATACTCGCAACGCTAGCGGGAAGCAAGGGACCCCGCGAAACGTTCCTATGCAGTACAAATACAAGCAAGTGCGGTCACGGCTGCCTGCCGTGCGCCGACCGGGTTGCCGCGGCGCCGCCGGAGACATCGGGCGCGGCGCGGAGCGACACGATCCGGCACACGGCGGTGTCGGCGTGCGTGGGTAGAATTCGGGCCGACGAAGGGGTAACAGGTGAAGGATCTGGTCGACACCACGGAGATGTATCTCCGTACCATCTACGACCTCGAGGAGGAGGGCGTGGTGCCCCTGCGCGCCCGGATCGCCGAGCGCCTCGAGCAGAGTGGCCCGACGGTGAGCCAGACCGTGGCGCGGATGGAGCGTGACGGTCTGCTGCTGGTCGCCGGAGACCGTCATCTGGAACTGACCGAGAAGGGTCGCAGCATGGCAGTGGCGGTGATGCGCAAGCACCGGCTGGCCGAGCGGCTGCTCGTCGACATCATCGGGCTCGACTGGCAGAACGTGCACGCGGAGGCCTGCCGCTGGGAGCACGTGATGAGCGAGGACGTCGAACGACGCCTGGTCGAGGTCCTCAACCACCCCACCACCTCCCCGTACGGCAACCCCATCCCGGGTCTGGACGAACTGGGCGTCGTACCGCCCGCCGCCGCCGACGAGAAACTGGTGCGGCTGTCGGATCTGCCGCACGGGCAGGTGCACGCCGTGGTGGTGCGCAGGCTCGCGGAGCACATCCAGACCGATCCTGAGGTCATCGGCCGCCTGCGCGAAGCGGGCGTCGTGCCGGACGCGCGCGTCACGGTCGAGAACAAGCCGGGCTCGGTCGTCATCACCGTGCCGGGGCATGCCGGTTTCGAGCTGTCGGACGAGATGGCGCACGCCGTCCAGGTGAAGCTGGTCTGACGCGTGAAACTTCTGGTAACGGGTGGCGCGGGCTACGTCGGTGGTGTCTGCGCGCAGGTTCTGCTCGAAGCCGGGCACGAGGTCGTCGTGGTCGACGACCTGTCCACCGGAAACGCCGACGGCGTTCCCTCCGGCGCCCGATTCGTCGAGGGCGACGTGGCGGCGGCCGCGCCCGCGCTGCTGGCCGCCGAAACCTTCGACGGTGTCCTGCATTTCGCGGCGCAGTCGCTGGTCGGCGAGTCGGTGCAGCAGCCGGAGAAATACTGGCACGGCAACGTGGTGAAGACCTTCGAAATGCTGGAGGCGATGCGGCGCGCGGGCACGCCCCGGCTGGTCTTCTCCTCGACCGCGGCCGTCTACGGCGAACCGGAGCAGGTGCCGATCACGGAGGACGCCCCGGCCCGCCCGACCAATCCGTACGGCGCCTCGAAGCTGGCCATCGACCATGCCATCACCTCCTATGCGATCGCGCACGGGCTTGCGGCGACCAGCCTCCGGTATTTCAATGTCGCGGGCGCCTACGGTGGTCTGGGCGAGAACCGCGTGGTGGAGACGCATCTCATCCCGCTGGTGCTGCAGGTCGCGGCCGGGCATCGCAAGGCGATCTCGGTCTTCGGCACCGACTGGCCCACCCCGGACGGCACGGCGGTCCGCGACTACATCCACATCCGCGACCTCGCCCAGGCCCATCTGCTGGCCCTGTCGACGGCGGAGGCGGGCACCCACCGGATCTACAACCTCGGCAGTGGTACCGGGTTCTCCGTGCGTGAAGTGATCTCGGCGTGCGAACGGGTCACCGGTCTGCCGATCACCGCACAGGACGCGCCGCGCCGCCCCGGCGACCCGGCGACGCTGATCGCCTCCAGTGCGCGCGCCATCGCCGAACTCGGCTGGCGACCTGAACACAACGACCTCGACGAGATCGTGACCGACGCCTGGGCTTTCCTCCAGTCGCTCGGTTCTCGCGCGCACAGCGCACAGTAGTCGGCTCCGCGCCCCCCGAGCCTCGGCTCGGGCGGGCACAACCTCACCAGCCCGACCCAGCCGACGGCTCGGCCAGGGCAATGATCCTCCGGGCGCAGCGCGGATTGCGGGATCCTCCCTGCGGTCAATCGGAACTCCCTTCGGAGAATGACGCTCCGCCAATTCGACATCCCACCCGCACGGCCCCTTCACGACGCTGATGTGCCCAGGTCGACACCGAGCCCCGCGGCGGTCTGGTAGCCGCTGCGGGCCAGTCGCCGCAACTGTTCCGGACGCATGCCCAGGCGCAGTGAGGTACCGAGCAGCACCGCCATCGGATGTCCCGGATCCGCCTCCAGCGCGGCCTCCAGGGCGATGCCGGCGAGCGGACCTTCACCGCGAACGTAAGCGCTGTAGCCGAGCAGCGCCGCGGCCTCGGCGCGATCCGGACCGGACAGGGCGCGGGTCAACGCGCCCCACAGCGCCTCAGCAGCGGCGGCATGGTCGCCGACGGCCAAGGCGAACATCGTGTCCCGGACCGCCCGATCCCGCAGGGCGACGGCAAGTTTCGCCAATTCGGGCGCCATCAGGGCCGTGCCGGACGCGACGTTGGCGATCTGCCACAGCACGTAGTCGAGGGCCTGCCTGCTGTATTCGTTCGGATCACCGTGGCGCGCGGCCCGCGCATATCGCTCCCGGGCGAGGGTCAGCGCTTTCTCCAAGTGCGCCGCGACTTCCGCGCACGACAGCGGATCCACCGCGACCAGGTCGGTGAGTTCGGAGCGGGAGCCGCGGATGGGCCTGCCGTCCAGCACATGGGTGAGCGCGACCATCGAGGCGGCCGGATCCCGGAGCACACCACGCCGGTCCGGCCCGGTCAATGTCCACCAGCGCTGCCCGGCGGCGATCTCGCATGTCGCCCACGCCCCGGTCAGTGCAATGTCGGCGAACGCCAATCGCCTGCCGAGCGCGCCGACCAGCACGTCGAATCGTCCTGCGGCGCAGCGCTTCCGGTCGGCGTGAGGGTCCGGTTCTCCGGCGCGATCGTCGACCAGGACCGCCAGCACCTCCGCCGCCTCGGGTCCGCAGATCCGCGTAACGGCGGCGGCCAGCGGCCCGGAGCGCACCCGCCCTTCACCAGGGCAGTCCAGGTCGAACCGCACCACCGCGTCGACCACCGCGGCGTCCGCGGCTCCACGCCGCAGGACGAGCACCACCACCGACCGCTCCGGAGTGAACCCCAGCATCGCGGGTACCGCCGCGATCAGCTCGCCCGGATCATGCACGGACACAGCGTGTTGGGGCATATCCCGGCCGAAGGGCGGGGGCTCGTCGCAACACCGGGCTTTTCGCACCGGGTCGGCACGGGTACGCCGCTTCGCCGCCGCGCTCGCTTCGGCTTCCGATGTCTTCGAAACCGACTTTCGCGCAATAGCATCTACGTCGTCGGGTCGCCGGGTACCGGAGGAGGCAGGGCAGGCCAGCGCAGGTCGGCTACGCATGCCAGGGCGGCGCGCGCTGTCCCGGCCCTCGGGCTCGGCGTCGACAGGTTCAGGAGCGGGATGGGGTGTCGCGGAAGTGGTCATGCGCCGAGTCTTCGGGTCCGCGCTCTGAAGTCTTCGAGGCCGACCTCGTGTTTCGGCTGGTCTGGGGAATTCACTCCACACTGTGCATGAATCGCCCACGCGGCCGTAGCGACCGCGATCGATGTCGGTGGCGGCTGCTACGGTGGCGCCGGGGCCGGTCCGGGATGAGCCGCGCCTACCCCTCTCGCACCTTTCGCACAGCCGTCGAGAACAGTGCGTCCAGCGCCACCGTATCCGGTTCTCCGTGGTCGAAAGACATGTACGTCACCGAGATTCGGACATCCCCGATCTGGGCCACGAGCGTACGCATGGACTGGGTCAGCCCGGCACCGCCCGCCTCCGGCCGCACGGTCCTGCGCAGCGCTACAGTGTCGTCGGCGTCGGCCGCTGGTGGCGCGTCCAGCTCGGTCAGCACGGTGGTCGTGGCGCCCGCGCGGGTCACCCGCACCGATCCGCACTGCGTCGACCGGGCACGCAACGAGGCCAACGCCTCCTCGGTGCGCGCCAATTCGACGGTCAGCGTGGCGCGTGTCGCCTCGTCCGTGCCCACCGCCATCGCCGTCCGGTCAGGTCCGAAGTCCTGGCGGGGCGGCACACACCAGCTGGGCTGTACGCCGGCACCGCGTCCTATGCCGTCCAAATCGCCCGCGGCCTGGGCCACGGCTTCCTGCGGCAGCACCACAGCCGGGTACCGGGCGGGAAACTGCGCCGGATCCGGCAGCAGCGTCGGCAGTTCCGCGCTCACCTGGCGGGTCACCGTGGTCGGTGCCGACGAATGCGGGCGGCCCGGCACTGTCGACCCGCACCCGGCCAGCAGCACGGCGCACACGACCGGCACCGTCCAGCTCGGCCGCCTGCGCGTCGAATCCACCACCGTCACACGCTCACTGTGCCAAACTCCCGGAGCTCAGCCGGAGATGCCACGCCGCCGGGCCGGGAATGCGCGGCCCACCGATGCTGTTGCCTCGGAGTATGGGCCGGTGTCCGGCCGTGCGCGATGACCGTCATCGGCATGGGGGACAATGGACGGTGGTCCCCGTCTCGGACGACTGCTCGTCGCATGACTACCACCACCGGTGGCGAACGATCGGGCAGGCAACCACACTGGCGCGTGAGGTACGCGTCCGGGCCGCAGGAACCGCGCAGGAAGGAGTACGCGATGGACTACGAGTCGCGAATGTACGAACTGGAGTTCCCCGCTCCGCAGCTGTCGTCCGCCGACGGCTCGGGCCCGGTCCTCGTGCACGGACTGGAAGGCTTCACCGACGCCGGACACGCGGTACGGCTGGCTACCACGCACCTGCGCGAGAGCCTCGAGAGCGAGCTGGTCGCCTCGTTCGACGTGGACGAGCTGCTGGACTACCGCTCGCGGCGCCCGCTCATGACGTTCAAGACCGATCATTTCTCCGAGTACGCCGAGCCGGAGCTCAACCTCTGGGCGCTGCGTGACACCGCGGGCACCCCGTTCCTGTTGCTCGCGGGTCTGGAGCCGGACCTACGCTGGGAGAAGTTCACCACCGCGGTGCGCCTGCTCGCCGAACAACTCGGCGTACGCCGCAGCATCGGGCTGAGCGCGATTCCGATGGCCATTCCGCACACCCGCCCGCTCGGGGTGACTGCGCATTCCTCCGATCGCGACCTGATCTCCGAGCATCAGCGGTGGCCGGGAGAACTCCAGGTGCCCGGCAGCGCGTCCTCCCTGCTGGAATTCCGCATGGCCCAGCACGGTCACGAGTCGGTCGGCTTCTCGGTACATGTCCCGCATTACCTGGCGCAGACCGCCTACCCGGAGGCCGCGCAGACCCTGCTGGAGAACGTCGCCGGCAACGCGGGCCTGGAATTTCCGCTGGCCGCGCTCGGCGAGGCCGCCGCGCGCGTGCGCGAACAGGTCAACGAGCACATCGCGGGCAATGTCGAGGTGGAGACCGTGGTGCACGCCCTGGAGCGGCAGTACGACAGCTTCGTGACCGCGCAGGAGCGGCAGTCGAGCCTGCTGGCCGGTGACGGCGAGCTACCCAGCGGTGACGAGCTGGGCGCGGAGTTCGAACGATTTCTCGCCGAACAGGGTGGCTACAACGGCGACGACAAGGGCGAGCGGGACTGACTCCGGGCGCGGTCGGAGTACCGATCGCCCCTGCACGCCCCGCCGATAGCGAGGCCGTAGGGTGGTCGGAGTGGATCTGACCGAACTGCTCGACATCCCGGGGACCGACGCCGACGCACTCTACGAGTCGTTCGGGATGTGGGCCACCGAGCAGGGCACTCCGCTGTATCCGGCGCAGGACGAAGCACTGCTGGAGCTGGCTTCGGGATCCAACGTCATCCTCGCCACCCCCACCGGATCGGGAAAGTCACTGGTCGCGGTCGGCGCACACTTGTTCGCGCTCAGCCAGGGCCTGCGCACGTATTACACCGCTCCGATCAAGGCGCTGGTGAGCGAGAAATTCTTCGCCCTCTGCGAGGTGTTCGGCGCCGAACGCGTCGGCATGGTCACCGGCGACGCCGCGGTGAACCCGGACGCGCCGATCATCTGCGCCACCGCGGAAATCCTGGCCAATCTGGCGCTGCGCGAAGGCGCGGACGCCGGTGTCGGCCAGGTCGTGATGGACGAATTCCACTTCTACGCCGATCCCGACCGGGGCTGGGCGTGGCAGGTCCCGCTGCTGGAACTGCCCCGCGCCCAGTTCCTGCTCATGTCGGCCACGCTCGGCGACGTCGACTTCTTCGCCCGCGATCTGGAACGCAGGACCGGCCGCTCCACCGCGATCGTCGCGGGCAGCGAACGCCCGGTCCCGCTGAGCTTCTCCTACGCTCGCACCCCCATCACCGAGACCCTGGAAGAACTGGTTACCACCCACCAGGCGCCGGTGTACGTGGTGCACTTCACCCAAGCCGCCGCGCTGGAGCGCGCCCAGGCGCTGACCAGCGTGAACTTTGCCACCCGCGCGGAGAAGGACGCGATCGCCGAGGCGCTGGGCGAGTTCCGGTTCGCGGCGGGCTTCGGCAAGACCCTGTCCCGGCTGATCCGGCACGGCATCGGCGTCCATCACGCGGGCATGCTGCCGAAATACCGCCGTTTGGTGGAGCGGCTCGCTCAGGACGGACTGCTGAAGGTGGTGTGCGGCACCGACACCCTCGGCGTGGGCATCAACGTGCCCATCCGCACGGTGCTGCTCACCGGGCTGACCAAATTCGACGGCGTGCGCACCCGACGCTTGAAAGCCCGGGAGTTCCACCAGATCGCCGGCCGCGCGGGACGGGCGGGCTACGACACCATGGGCACGGTCGTGGTGCAGGCGCCCGAGCACGAGGTGGAGAACACCCGGCTGCTGGCCAAGGCGGGCGACGACCCGAAGAAGCAACGCAAGGTGCAGCGGCGCAAGCCGCCGGAAGGCTTCGTCTCCTGGAGCGAGGACACCTTCGACCGCTTGGTCACGGCCCAGCCGGAACCGATGGTGTCGCGCTTCACCGTCACCAACGCCATGCTCCTGAACGTGATCGCCAGGCCGGGCAACTGTTTCGACGCCATGCGCCACCTGCTCGAGGACAATCACGAACCGCGGCCCGCCCAGCGCAGGCACATCCTGCGCGCGATCCGGCTCTACCGCGCGCTGCGCGACGCCGGGGTGGTCCAGCAGCTGCCGGAACCGGACGCCCACGGCCGCCGCGCCCGGCTGACCGTCGACCTGCAACGCGACTTCGCCCTCGACCAGCCGCTGTCGCCGTTCGCGCTGGCCGCGCTGGAGCTCCTGGACAAAGACTCCCCGAGCTATACCCTCGACGTGGTGTCGCTCATCGAATCCACGTTGGAGGATCCGCGCCAGCTGCTGATGGCCCAGCAGCACAAGGCGCGCGGGGAGGCGATCGCCGAGATGAAGGCCGACGGCATCGACTACGACGAGCGGATGGAGCTGCTCGAAGAGGTGACCTGGCCCAAGCCGCTGGCCGAGCTGATCGAACCGGCCTATGAGACCTACCGGGCCGGGCATCCGTGGGTGTCGGAGTTCGCGCCCGCGCCGAAGTCGGTGGTGCGCGACATGATCGAGCGCGCCATGACCTTCGCCGAGCTGATCTCCTTCTACGAGCTGGCCCGCTCCGAGGGCGTGGTGCTGCGCTACCTCGCCGACGCCTACCGCGCGCTGCGGCGCACGGTACCGGATTCCGCGCGCACCGAGGAACTCGACGACATCACCGAGTGGCTCGGTGAACTTGTGCGCCAAGTGGATTCGAGTCTGCTGGACGAATGGGAGCAGCTCACCAATCCCGGCGCGGAGACCGACGCCGACCAGGTCGCCTTCGGCGCGGAGACGGTGCGCCCGATCTCCGCGAACGAGCGCGCCTTCCGGGTCCTGGTCCGTAACGCGATGTTCCGCCGCGTCGAGCTTGCCGCGCTCCGGCGTTGGGACGACCTGGCCGAACTGAGCCCGCGCCTGGACTGGGCGCAGGCACTGGCCGACTATTTCGCGGAGTACGAGCGGATCGGCACCGGCCCCGACGCCAGGGGCCCGCAGCTGTTCCAGGTGGATCGAAGACCGGGATTCTGGCGGGTGCGGCAGGTGCTCGACGACCCGGCGGGCGACCATGGCTGGTCGATCGACGCGGTGGTCGATCTCGCCGAGTCCGACGCCGCGGGCGAGGTCGTCTTCGACGACGTCACGGTGTCCGCCGGCTGAACCCGCACCCACTGCCGGTTCCGTATCCACGCAGGTCGGCGCGCCCATCCTGGTAGCAGGGCGGGGTTCGGCGACCGTGCAGCGAATCCGAGGTTTGACGGATTCGTTTCTGGGTAGGGGCCGCTGATACTCTCTCCCCCGCTGCCCAAGCGAAAGATCAACTATGCCCGAATCGCCGTACCTTGTCATCCATCCCGAGCGTGTCCGCGAGAATTACCGCGCGCTCGACGCCGCCCTGTCCGCTGACCGGGGCGCCGCGACGAGGATCCGCTTCGCCGTCAAGGCGAGCCCGGTGCCGGAGATCGTTCGCCTGCTCGACGAGGAGGGCGCGGAGTTCGACGTCGCCAGCATCGGCGAGATCGACCTGTGCCTCGGGCTCGGGGTAGCGCCGGAACGGCTGTGCTACGGCAACCCGATCAAGAAAGCCGCCCACATCGCCCGGGCCTATGCGCTGGGTGTGCGCCGCTTCGCCTTCGACACCGAAGACGACCTGCTGCGCATCGTCGAGCACGCACCCGGCTCCGAAGTGGAGTGCCGCTTCCTCGCCTCGGCACCGGAGTCGCGGACCCCGTTCGGCACGAAGTTCGGCTGCACACCGGGCGAGGCGTTCCGGCTGCTGGTCCGGGCCAGGGATCTCGGATTGGCCGTCGCCGGGCCGTACTTCCACGTCGGCTCCCAGCAACTGGACCCCGCCGCGTGGCGGATCGGCATCGAGCAGGCGGGCCGGATCGTGGAAGCCTTGGCGGACAAGGATATTCCGGTCGGCTGGGTGAACATCGGGGGCGGGCTGCCGATCTCCTACGCCGACTCCGCGCCCGCACTGGGTGAGATCGCCGCGGTAGTGCAGCACGCCGCGGCCGAATTCCTTTCCGGGAAAACCGGATTGGTCGTCGAACCGGGCCGCGCACTGGTCGGTTCGGCGGGCACGATTCATGCCGAGGTCGTCGGCGTCCGCACCGCGCCGGACGGACGACGCTGGGTGTATCTCGACATCGGCCGCTACAACGGCATGGCCGAGACCGAGAACGAGTACATCGCCTACCGGTTCGTCACCGACCGGGACGGCGACCCCGTCGATGAGGCGGTGGTAGCCGGTCCGACCTGCGACGGCGACGATGTACTGTATCAACGCACGCGAGTCCTCCTACCGACCACGTTGCGAGCCGGTGATCGCATTCGGATCCCCGACACCGGCGCCTATACCGCGAGCTATTCGTCGGTGTCCTTCAATGGTTTTCCGCCCTTGACCGTTCATGTCTCGGGCGCTGAGCGAGAGTGAGTTTGCCCATGACGGCGGAATTCACCGGCTGGCATGTGCTGGCCGAGTTCGGTGGTGTCGACGCAGCCCTCTGCGACGATCTCGAACGACTCGAATCGGCGTTGCGTGAATCTCTGATCGCGGCGGGCGTCACCATCTGCGATGTCGTACACAAGAAGTTCGAACCGCAGGGGGTGACCGTCCTCGCGCTGTTGTCGGAGTCCCACGCCTCGATTCACACCTATCCGGAGTCCGGCGACATCTTCGTCGACGTCTTCACCTGCGGCAGCATCGGCGCGGGAGCGTCGAAGGCGGTCGAGCTGCTCCGGGATAAGTTGTCCCCCAAGGATGTTCGCATGCAGGTCATCCGCAGGGGACACGGCGGCCAGCGGATCGAGGAACCGGTCGGCGCGGGCCTGACCCGCATCTGGGACCTGCACGAGGTGATCGTCGACACACACACGCCGTTCCAGCACATGGTCATCGCGCGGACCGAGCAGGGCATCAGCCTGTTCTCCGACGACGACCGCCAGTCCACCGAGTTCTCCCAGCTGACCTACCACGAGGCGATGATGGTCCCGGCCTTCACGCTGGCCGAGAAGCTGGACAAGGTGCTCATCATCGGCTCCGGCGAGGGCGTGGCCAGCCAGATGTCGGTCGCCGCGGGCGCCACCCACGTCGATCACGTCGACATCGACCAGCTCGAGGTCGAACTGTGCGCCCAGCACCTGCCCTACGGCTACACCAGCGATGAACTGGCCGCCGCGGTCAAGGGCGAGGGGCCGATCACGGTGCACTACGCCGACGGCTGGGATTTCCTCGCCGCCGCGGCCGAGACCGGCACCCGCTACGACGTCATCGTGATCGACCTGCCGGACGAGCGCGTCGAGGACGCCCAGCACAACCGGCTCTACGAGGCGGAATTCCTGTCCCGATGTCGCGCGCTGCTCGCTCCCGGCGGCGTGCTGAGCGCCCAGGCCGGATGCGCGACCATGTGGCGCAACGAGACGCTGAAGCGGTCCTGGCAGCGCTTCCACGAGCAGTTCGGCACCGTCGTGCACTACGGCAGCGACGAGCACGAGTGGTCGTTCCTGTTCGGCCTGGTCGACACGGTCGAGGACCCGGTCGAGGGGATGACCGATCGTCTGGCGCTGCTGCCGTACAAGCCCGAGACCATCGACGCGCGGGCGCTGATGCGCGGCGCGATCGAACCGCACGCGCTGCGGGTGTAGGCAGGTCGAGCCCGAACGCGCCGGCCGGATCCGGCGCGTTCGGCAGATCCGTTTCGGGCGGTGTCAGACCCGCGACGAGCCCACCGACGGCAGTTCCGGCTGCTCCAGCGGTGTGCTGTCCTTCGGCTCCTCGCCGCTGGGCCCGAACACCATGCCGTTCTTCCACGCGCTGCGCTCGAACATCCGCTGCAGCGGCGTGGCGACGAATGTGGTGACCGTCGTCATGATCGCGAGCACGGTGTACAGCTCGGGCGTGATCAGCCCGGCCGACAACCCGACGTTGAGCAGCACCAGCTCCATCAGCCCGCGGGCATTGGACAGCGCGCCCATGGCGCCGGCCTCCCGCCAGCCCATGCCCTGGGAGCGGGCGACCAGCCCCACTGCCCCGAACTTGCCCGCGAACGACACCACCAGCACCACCACGGTCATCACCAGCACCTTCGGCTCGAAGATGAGGCTCAGCTTCGTGTTCAGGCCGGTGTAGATGAAAAAGGCGGGCAGCAGCAGGTATCCGACCAGCGGCTCGAAGCGGTCCCGGATCCGATCCAGCAGCTCGCCGCGGGGCATGACGATACCGGCGACGAAAGCGCCGAGCACGGAATGGATCCCGACAAAGTCGGTGACGCTGGCGGCCAGCAACACCACCAGCAAGACCACGGTGAGCTGACCGACCGGCAATCCGCCCGCACGTTCGGTATCACCGCGCCGCGGCGTCCAGGTCTCCAGCCGCGCCAGCCAGCGACGGGCGACGAAGAGCATGAACAGCAGGTAGGCCAGTCCGCCGCCGACCGCGAGGTAGACACCGCCCGGACTGTCCTTCGCCGTCGCGACGACCACGGCCAGCAGCACCCACGCGCACGCGTCGTCGACGGCCGCGACGGCCAGCGACATCGTGCCGAGCCGGGTGTTCATCAGTCCGGAGTCGTAGATGATCCAGGCCAGGATCGGGAACGCGGTGACCGCGACGGCGGCGGCGAGGAACAGCGCGCCTTGCCAGTCGGCCACCCCTTCGGTGAAGAATCCGCCCTGCACGGCCATCCACCAGCCGACCGCGCCGCCGAGCACCATCGGCACCGCGACGCCGGTCGCCGAGGTGGCCCCGGCCTGGCGCAGGTGCTTGCCGAAGATGTCGAGCTGGAACGAGCTGCCGACCAGGAACATGTACAGCACCAGCCCGACCTGGCCGACCACGTAGATGGCGGTCAGATTCGGATGGACGATGCTCGTGTCTCCTACCGCGAGCTTCGTCGGGAACAGCCACTCCTGTGCCTGCGGCCAGGCCCAGCCGAGCACCGATGGCCCGAGCAGGAAGCCCGCGATCATGATGGCGACCACCTGTACTTGCCCCAGGCGCCGCAACAGCGGCCAGAGCAGGCGGTAGGTCACCAGGATGACCGCGATCTGTATGAAGAAGTGGGTCGAGATTTCCAGTAGCGATGGCATCGCAGCTCCCCTCCGTCGAGCTGTGTCGGTCGTATCAGGATCTCGCCCCGGCGCGGAAACGTAACGGGCGTCGGCGTGATTTGCGTGACGAGTTCGGCGACGCCCGAATCATATGTTCGCGTGTGGCTTTTCGCGGTTTCAGGATTGCTGCTTACGCCACTCTTCGACGTTCATCCCGCCGACTCCCCAGTCCGACAGCGCAACCTCGTCGATGACGACGAAGGTGCTCGCGGGCGCCTTGCCGAGCACATCGTGCAGCAGATCGGTGACGCCCTTGATCAGTTGCACCTTCTGCTCGGGGGTAACGCCCTCGTCGGTGACTTTGATGTTCACGTACGGCATCAGGCTGCCCTTCCGGTGATGAACCCGCCGTCGACGGGAAGGACGTGTCCAGTGATGAACGCGGCGTCTGCGAGATACAGCACCGCGGCGGCGGTTTCGGCGACTTCGCCGATGCGGTTGAGCAGGGCCAGCCTGCCTGCGGACGCTTCGTCGCCGTCGCCGAACAGCGGGGTACGGATGATGCCTGGAGCGACCGCGTTGACCCGGATGCCGTCGGCCGCGAGTTCGGCGGCGAGGCTGATGGTCAGCGCGTGCACGCCGCCCTTGCTGATCAGCGCGGCCGACGCGGGCAGCCCGGCGAGGGCGTGGTTGATCAGCACCGTGCCGATGTTCACGATGCTGCCGCCCCTGGCCTGTTCCAGCAGCTGTCGGACCACGGCCTGCGTGGTGAAGTAGGTGCCCTTGAGGTTTCCGTTCAGATAGCGGTCCAGGTCCGGCTCGGTGACGTCCACGAAGGGCTTGGCCCCGAAGATGCCCGCGTTGTTGACCAGCACGTCCACGCCGCCGAACCGCTCGACGGCGGCGTGGACCAAGGTGGCTCCCGTCGCCGGCGCGCCGATATCGCCGACCACCATGGCCACCCGCTTCGGCGCGCCCAGTTCGGCGGCGACCCGCGAAAGCTTGGCAGTGTCACGCCCGTTGAGCACCACGTTGTCGCCGCGCTCGACGAACGCCCGTGCGATATCGCGCCCGATCCCACTGGAGGAACCGGTCACGATGACCGTCTTTGCCATATCTCTCCTTCTTTTATACGACCGGTCGTCTTCAAATGGGTATGCGACGACACCGGGCGGAACAGCCCTGAATCAGGGCAGGAAATAGTCGCCGAGCAGGCGATCCAAGCACTTGTGCAGCGGCACGAGGGTGCGATCGATTTTCATCTTGATGACCGCACCCTCCCAGGATTCGAGCAGCAGGTCGGCCAGTTCGGTGGCGTCGATATCGGCACGGATCATGCCGAGCTGCTGCCCGTGCGCCAATTGCTCGGCGACACGGTCGCGCCATGCGGCCCACGCTGCCGACAGCGATTCCCGCAGCAGCTCACTGCCTTCCAGTTCGCCGCCGAGGTTCGCGATGAGGCAGCCACCGGTGAAATCGGCCGCCACGAAATCGTCCATCAGCCGCCCGAAGAACGCCCGCAGCCCGCTCACCGGGTCCGGCGCGGTGCCGAACGCCTCGGTCAGATTGCGCTGCACACACAGCGAGTGGTGCTCGATGATCGCGCGGCCGAAGCTCTCCTTGCTGTCGAAGTAGTTGTAGAACGACCCCTTGGGCACACCGACCTTGTCCAGGATCTGCTTGAGCCCGGTGCCGTGATAGCCGTTGGTCAGAAACCCCGCGGCACCTTCCTCGACCAGAAGTCGCCGGGTGTCTGCACTACGTCGCGGTCGCGCCATGAATCGACTATACGACCGGTCGTCTTGAAATGGCAAGCCCGGAGACCGCACTGATCGGGTTACTCCCGCTCCACCTCGGCTGATGCGGCATACGGAGGGTTGCGCCACCGCGCGGATCGCGAGGCGAAATGCGCGAGATGCTCGGTGGCGAACCGATCCCGTTGCCAGTCCGCCGGATCGGCGGCGGCAGTCCAGACGTAGGTCCACACCGGACCGCTCCGGTCGCCGACGCGCACCCTGCGCAGGTCGTATTCGTCGTCTTCGAACGCGTCGACGATCGCCCATTCCACCGCGGTGAGTCCACTGAGCACGGCGCCCCGGGTCAGCCCCTCCGGCGCGACGACCAATCCGGGATAGATCCGCCTCGGCAGTGCGGCCGCGCGCCAGCCGGTCAGCTCGGCCGGTTCGAGCGACGGAATCCTCCCGAGCAACTCCGCCAACACTTCGGGAAACTGCAGTGTGCCATAGACGAACAGCGCGTGATCCAGCCCGGACAGACTACCCAGCCGCCCGGAACCCAGCGCCGCTGATTCCATGTCAACCGCTCCTCTCACCCGATACCCACTGTGCCCGACCCGCGCGCTCGGCGCAGGGCCGACGCCTATATCGGCCGCTGGGCGCGGATGATGGCGGCCAAGTATTCGTAGTCGTCGACACGGGCGCTGGAGGCACGGAACGCGAGTCCGATGGTGCGGCCGGGCGCCGGGTCGGCGAAATGCGCGACATCCAGTGCGCCGCTCGCCGTTTCCGCCGCGACGGCCATCTGCGGTATCAGGGTCACACCGAGCCCGCCCGCGACACACTGGACCACGGTCGTCAGCGAGGCGGCCCTGGTATCGCCGACCGCGGCGGGGTGGGCATCGGCCGATCGGCACGCCTCCAAGGTCTGGTCGCGCAGGCAGTGCCCCTCGTCCAGCAGCAGCAGCGGCTGGGCGTCGAGCACCGACGCGGCCAGGTCAGTACGCCCGGCCAGCTCGTGGCCACGCGGGGTGACCAGCACGAATTCCTCTGAGTAGAGCGGGATCTCGACCAAACCGGGCATGTCGGCGGGAACCGCCAGCAACGCGATGTCCAGGACACCCGTGCGCAGCCCGTCCAGCAGCCGGGCGGTCTGGTCTTCGATGATCTGCGGGCGCAGCGCGGGCAGCCGCTTGCGCAGTTCGGGCAGCAACCCGGGCAGCACATAGGGCGCCACCGTCGGAATGATGCCCATCCGCAGGATGCCACCGAGCCCGTCCCCGGTCGCCGAGGCGACGAAGCGGTCGGCGGCCTCCAGCGTGGCCATCGCCTTGGGCAGCAAGCGCATTCCGGCGGCGGTCACCAGCACACGCCTGGTACTGCGTTCGATCAGCTGGATCCCGAGCCCGTGTTCGAGCGCCGCGAGCGCCTGCGATAGCGTGGGCTGGCTCACACGGAGGCGGGCGGCCGCGGTGCCGAAATGGCGATATTCCGCGACTGCCACGAACGCACGCAGCTGTGACAGGGTGGGCTGATAAGTCTGATCAGTCACTCCTATCAGTCTAGTGCGACTGATCACCTTTACCTTTTACCGGTGCTTCGTGCAAGATCACCGGTGAGCTTTGCACGCGGTCCGCGCACCGGGCCCGGAGGCGGTGGCTTGCGTGACGAACGGGCCGCGAAGACCGCACATCGAACACAGCGCTAGCAAACCAACATGACGAGGAGACGAGCATGGCCCTGCTGACCATCGGCGACCAATTCCCGGCATACAACCTCACCGCGGTCATCGGCGGTGATCTGTCGAAGGTCGACGCTCAGCAGCCTGACGACTACTTCACCCGGATCACCAGCGACGACCACGCGGGCAAGTGGCGGATCATCTTCTTCTGGCCGAAGGACTTCACCTTCGTGTGCCCGACGGAGATCGCCGCGTTCGGCAAGCTCAACGACGAGTTCGAGGACCGGGACGCGCAGGTGCTCGGCGCGTCGGTGGACAACGAGTTCGTGCACTTCCAGTGGCGCGCGCAGCATGAGGATCTCAAGACCCTCCCCTTCCCCATGCTCTCGGACCTGAAGCGTGAATTGGCCACGGCCACCGGTGTGCTCAACGCCGACGGCGTCGCCGACCGCGCCACCTTCATCGTCGATCCGAACAACGAGATCCAGTTCGTCTCGGTCACCGCCGGTTCGGTGGGCCGCAACGTCGACGAGGTGCTGCGGGTGCTGGACGCGCTGCAATCCGACGAGCTGTGCGCCTGCAACTGGAAGAAGGGCGACCCGACCATCAACGCCGGTGAGCTCCTCGCGGCCAGCGTCTGAAAAGCCCCGGCGCACCGGGAATTCCGGTGCGACATCCAGACCACCGAGAAACGACCCGTCCCCTACGGGGCTGACCTGAGCAGAGGAATCGCCGCATGAGCATTGAGAACCTGAAGAACTCCCTTCCCGGGTACGCCAAGGACCTCAAGCTCAACCTGTCATCGATCGCGCGCACCACGGTGCTGAACGAACAGCAACTGTGGGGCACCCTGCTGGCGTCGGCGGCCGCGACCCGGTCGACGACCACGCTGCGCGAGATCGCCGAGGACGCCGCCGGCGTGCTGACCGCGGAGGCGTACGACGCCGCGCTCGGCGCCGCCTCGATCATGGGCATGAACAACGTGTTCTACCGGGGCAAGGCGTTTCTCGGCGGTCGCTACGACGACCTGCGAGCCGGACTGCGGATGCAGATCATCGGCACGCCCGGCGTCGACAAGGCCGATTTCGAGCTCTGGTCGTTCGCGGTCTCCTCGATCAACGGCTGCGCCCACTGCCTGGAGGCGCATGAGCACACGCTGCGCGAGGCGGGCGTTTCCCGCGAGGTGATCTTCGAATCGTTGCGCGCCGCGGCCATCGTCGCCGGTGTCGGCCAGGCGGTGCAGTCGACCGAGGCGCTCACCACGGCCGCGATCTGAGCTCGTCGCGAAGAGGCCCCGGTCTGCGGATCGGGGCCTCTTCGCCGTCGTGGTGTGGTCTGGACCACAGCCCGGTGCCGGGGCACCGAGTAGGCTCGGCGAGCATGGGCACACAGCTTGACGTGGTCCGGGTGTTCACCGATTCCGCCGGGCGGTTCGGCAACGAACTGGGCATCGCGCGGGCCGCGGACGTGGCCACGGCCGACCGGCAGGCACTGGCGGCGAAGGCCGGATACGCCGAGACCGTAGTGGTCGAGGAGCCGGTCGACGAGATCGCCACGGTTCGGATCTATACCCCGACGGTGGAACTCCCGTTCGCCGGGCACCCGTCGGTGGGCACAGCATGGTGGTTCGCCGCCCAAGGAAGCCCGGTGCGGACGCTGGACGTCCCCGCGGGCCCGGTGGCGGTGGAACTCACCGACGGGCTGACCTGGATCACCGCGCGCGGTGAATGGGCGCCGACCTTCACCTTCCACCAGCTCGCCGACGCCGAGGAACTCGCCACCCTCCGAGCGGACGAGTTTCCCGGCGGCCCGCACTATCTGTGGAGCTGGACCGACGAACATCGCGGCATGCTGCGCTCACGCATGTTCGCGCCGACCATGGGGATCACCGAGGACGAAGCGACCGGCGCCGCGGCCGTGGCGTTGACCGCGCTGCTGCGCAAGAGCCTGGTCATCACCCAGGGCAGGGGCTCCCAATTGTTCACCCAGTGGGACTCCGACGGCTGGGTACGCCTGGGCGGGCGTGTCGTCGCCGACCAGCCGGTCGAGATCTAGCCCCCTGCTCACGACTGCGCCTCGGCGGCGCTCGCGTCCGTCGTGCGCAGGGGCGCGCTGTGTTCGCGGTTCGCTCGCTGACGCTCGCTCACGGGAGCGGCACGCCGACGATAGGCTCAGCGCTCGGCGCGTCCGAACCGCCGGCCGGTTCGACGCTCATCGCGAGGAGTTCGCCCGACCGGAATCCCGTCACGAACGGCCGATCGGCCGACGGCGTGTCGCTCAGCACTCCGACCGACCGTGGCTGCCCGTCGGAGCCGACCAGCCACATTTGATACACCTGGCCCGGCGGCGGCGGCGCGACCTGGTCGAAAACGACGACCGCGCGCCCGAGCTCCGGCGACACGTCCACGACCAGCAGGCCGCCGCCGGCGACCGACCCGCGCACGGTCTGCACCTCCGGCTGGACTTCCACCTGGTTCGCCGCGGTCGGAGATGGCGGCGAGCCGACGAATCGCGTGGTCACCACGGTTGCGCCGAGCACAAGGCACGCCGCGGCGGCGACCGCGACAGTCCACCGCGGAGGCCGCCGCCACGACCAGAGCCGGGTGACCGGCCTTCCGGTGCCGCGGTCCGGCAATGCCGCCAGAATGCGGCGTTCCAGTTCCGGCGGCGGCGCGTGCTCGTCGAGCACGGCCAGCCGTCCCATCACCTCGCGCACCTGCCAGACGGTGTCGGAGAACGCCTGCCGCACGGCGGGGTCGGCAGCCGCCAACCGCGCATCGATATGCCTGCGTTCGATATCGGCGACCGCGTCCAGCGCGCACGGATAGGCGAGGTCGATGAGGTCCGCGTCCGCCCGCGGTGAGGTGTCAACCATCGGTGCCTTCCCCGGCCAAGCACTTCTCCAATCGCTTCAACCCGTCGCGGATGCGGGTCTTGATCGTGGGCAGTGGGACCGAGAGGTGGTCGGCGACCTCACGGTAGGTGTGCCCGCTGTAGTACGCCAGTACGATCGCTTCGCGCTGGGTGGGCGTCAGCTTGTCCAGGCAGCCTGCCACCTGTTGTTCTTCGATGCGCTGCGCCACCGATTCGGCGACGACGTCGTGGGCGCGGCCCAGCTGCTCGTGCGCGTAGACCAGCTCGCGGCTGGTGGCCGAGCTCTCCGCGCGGACCCGGTCCACCGCGCGGCGGTGCGCGAGCATCATGATCCAACCGACCGGGCTGGCCAGCGTGGGGTCGTAGCGGTCAGCCATCGTCCACACCTGGAGGTAGACCTCCTGGGTCACCTCTTCCGCGGCGGCGTGGCTGCGCAGAATACGCACCGTCAGCCCGAATACCCGGGGGCTGGTCAGCTGGTAGAACTCGGTGAACGCGCCACGGTCGCCCGCGCCCGCCGCCGCGAGCAGCGCCACAAGTTTGCCGGTCGCCAGACCGACCCGCGCCCGGCCGTCCGCGGCGGGCAGTGCGCACGCGAGCATCAGGTCGTCGGGTTCGTCCCGCTCCCGCGCCGGATAGCCGGACCCGTGTGGTGAAGCAGAACCGTGGTCGTTGCTCATCGCCGAATCCCCTGCCTGCATAAACAGGGGTTCGGTATGCACGACGAGGCGGATTGGTCGCCCGGGTCAACCGGATATCGCGGCGACCAGCATGTAGGCGGTACCCGCGTCCATCACCACGTGCGGCACCGCCGCCCATGGCTTGGCGGGGCCGGTGAGGGCGGCGACGCATCCACCGGAACGGATGAGCAACCCGAGCGGTCCCCGCTTGTGCGCGAGCGTCCACCCGCCGCGGGCGGCGATGGCGACGAGCACGGCGTCGAGCAGGAACAGCACGGCGAGACCGAGCGCAGGACCGGCGGCCGGCCCGCCCGCATGCCCGGCGGAAGTGTGGCCGGACATCGCGTAGAGCATCGCGGCGGTGGCCACAAAGTGGTATCCGAGCGGGACCAACCGGTCGATCGGCACGGGGCTGCCCTGCGCGGCGTGCTCCGCGGCGCGGGTGACCAGCAGCGCAGCGAAGACCACCGCCATCGCCGTCAGCACACCGCGCAGCGCGTGCGGGCTCGCACCGGAGGGAAACAGCAACATGCCGAGCATGACCAGGCACATCACCACATGGGCGGCGTCGGATTCGGTATGCTCGACCGAAGCAGCCTGTGGCAGAGTCGATTCCGGGGCTGCGTCGGCGAGCTCGACCTGGCGACCGGACAGCGACACCGCATCCGCGGTCACCCGCGCCAGCACGATCGCCGCCGCGATCAGGAACGCCGCCGCCACCATCCACCGCAATACGGGATATTCCTGCACGAACTGCGCCACACCCCACCACCTCTCAGCACGGCGACCACCGGTTGTCCGCCCTTCCATGCTCGCATCCCGAGACAGTTAGGGTGCCCTTTTCGATTGCGCCGCATTAACTTCGGGTGCGCGGGCACGCGATGAACCGTGGTTCTCGGTGCGGTTGTGCGCCGTGCTGGTAGGTCACCGCCTGCTCATAGACGAACAACACGTCACCGGAGATCGCAACGGCCCCGGGCAAACTCATCCGAGACCAGGCCGCCCGTCGGCTCTATGCGGTGCACGGCTTCGACTACTGCGCACCCGTTCGGCGACTACCGCCCCGACCCCCAACAGCGTGTTCATGACCAGCTCTGACACGCAAATGGGCGGCGCAGCGTCGGGCGAACACCGGTCGGGCGTGCGCGGCAAATACCGCACAGCTGCGACCGAACGAGCTGCCGAATCGTGCCGAAAGTCCTGGCAACCACACCGGCGTCCTAACCAGGACCGAGTGCGCGGGTGAATCCATCGACGAGTTCGGACACCTGGTCGTCGGTCATGACGAAAGCCGGCGAGATCTGCATGGCGCCTTGGCCCGCGGCACGGCCGGAAATGCCGTGCTCCCGCAGGGTTTTCACCAGCGGCAGACCTTCCGCGGGGTCGGCCAGCTGGATCGCGGCGACGGCGCCGAGACCGCTGCGCACCTCGGCGACCCTTGGATGCTCGGCGAGCACCGCGAGCTGGTCATGGAGGCTGGATTCCAGGCGCAGGGCGGCATCGAGGAGGCCCTCGCGCTCGATGATGTCGAGATTCGCCAGCGCCGCCGCCGCGGCGCCCGCGTGGCCCCCGTAGGTGTAGCCGTGCCGCCACCAGACGCCACCCGCGAAGAACGGCTCCGCCACATGGGGTGCGACGAAGACCGCGCCCATCGGCAGGTAGCCGGAAGTCAGGCCTTTCGCGGTGGTCATCAGGTCGGGTTCGAGGGCGAAACGGGAGGAGGCGAACCACGCTCCGCCGATGCGGCCGAAACCGGTGACCACCTCGTCGGCGACGAACAGGATGTCGTGGTCGCGGCAGATGCGGCGCACCTCGGTGAGGTAGCACTCCGGCGGCAGATAGACGCCGCCCGCGCCGATCACGGGTTCGCAGAAGAACGCGGCGATGCGCTCGGCGCCGACCTCTTCGATCAGCGCGAGCAGGGCTTTCGCGTCATCCCATGCCACGGTCCGCGCGGCGGGCATCAGTTCGCCGTAACCCTCGCGGTTCCCCGGTATGCCCGCGAGGGCGGTACCCGCGACGTGCATGCCGTGGTAGGCCCGCTGCCGCCCGACGACGATCGTCTTGCCGGAGTGTCCGAGTTCGTGCCAGTAGCGTCGGGCGAGTTTGGCAGCGGTGTCGACCGAGTCGGAACCGCCGGAGGTGAAGAAGATCTTGCTGTTCGGTACCGGGGCCAGCTCGGCGAGCCGCTCGGCCAGTTGCCGGGTGGCCGGTTCGGTGATGTCACCGAAGTTGGAGTAGTGCGCGATCGTGCGCAGTTGCGCCGCGACAGCGTCGGCGATCTCGCCGCGACCGTGCCCGACGTTGGCGAACCACAGGCCCGCGGTCGCGTCCAGATAACGATTGCCCGCCTGATCGAAGACGTAGGCGCCGTCGCCGCGGGCGACGACGAACGCGCCGTCTCGCTCGACGGCGCCCATGTCGGCGAAGCCGTGCCATAGCGCGCTCATGCCTGCGCCTCGCCAGCGCTCACCTTCGCCATGACTCATGTCTTCCACCTCTACCGGATCTCGGGCCTCGGCGTGCGCCGTGACGCCACGGCAAACGTCCGGCCAGGGCGAACGTCATCGAGTCGCGTGGATGAACGGCAGGAAGCCGCGGCGCGCCGCATCCGCATCCCTCGGCCGATCTTCGCACATCGGCGGCCCTTACCAGGATCGAGCAGGCTCCCGGCACCCGCTCGGCAACCGCGCCCGCCGCCTGGGAAAAATTATTCGGTGGCGGGTTTCGCTAGGCTGGTCGAGCAATGACCAGGACAGCCGCCACCGATTCCCGCGAACTTCGCACCCGCCTGGCGAATCTCTCCCTTCGCGACGAACACCGGCTGCGGCGTCGGCTCGACCGGGCCCGCGATGGCGACCTGAGCGCGGTGGAAGCCGAGATCGCAGCGGGCGAACTCCGGGTCGAGGCGCGCCGCGCCGCCGTGCCGCGGGTCCGCTATCCGGAGCAGCTGCCGGTCAGCGCCCGCCGCGAAGACATCGCCGCGGCCATCGCGGCACACCAGGTGGTGATCGTCGCGGGTGAGACCGGTTCGGGCAAGACCACCCAGATACCCAAGATCTGCCTCGAGCTCGGTCGCGGCATCCGCGGCACGATCGGACACACCCAGCCGCGCAGGCTGGCCGCACGCACCGTCGCCGAGCGCATCGCCGAGGAACTCGGTACCGAACTCGGCGACGTCGTCGGCTACACGGTGCGGTTCACCGACCAGGCCTCCGAGGGCACGCTGATCAAGCTGATGACCGACGGCATCCTGCTCGCCGAGATCCAGCGCGACCGGCTGCTGCGCCGCTACGACACGATCATCATCGACGAGGCGCACGAACGCAGCCTCAATATCGATTTCCTGCTCGGCTATCTGAAGCAGCTGCTCCCCCGCCGGCCCGACCTCAAGGTGATCATCACCTCGGCGACGATCGATCCGGAGCTGTTCGCCAGGCACTTCGCGGACGAGAAAGGCACGCCGGCCCCGATTGTCGAGGTTTCCGGCCGTTCGTACCCGGTGGAGATTCGCTACCGGCCGCTCGCGCTCGAGCTTCCGGCTGCCACCGACGACGAAGACGACGAAGACACCCGGACCGTCGACCGGGACCCGGTGGACGCGATCGGCGACGCGGTCACCGAGCTGTTCGCCGCGGGCGATGGCGACGTGCTGGTGTTCCTGTCCGGCGAACGCGAGATCCGCGACACCGCCGACGCGCTGCGCGATCTGAAACTGCCACGCACCGAGATCCTCCCGCTGTACGCCCGGCTGTCCACCGCCGAGCAGCATCGGGTATTCGCTCCGCACACCGGGCGGCGGGTAGTGCTGGCGACCAACGTCGCCGAGACGTCGCTGACGGTGCCAGGCATCCGGTACGTCGTCGACCCGGGTACCGCACGGATCTCGCGGTATTCGATGCGGACCAAGGTGCAGCGGTTGCCGATCGAACCGGTGTCACAGGCATCGGCGCGGCAGCGGTCCGGTCGGTGCGGCCGGGTGGCCGACGGTATCTGCATCCGGCTGTACTCCGAGGACGATTTCGAGTCCCGCCCCCCTTTCACCGAACCCGAGATCCTGCGCACCAACCTGGCCGCCGTCATCCTGCAGATGACCGCGCTCGGACTCGGTGACATCGAGAATTTCCCGTTCGTAGAGGCTCCGGACCGTCGCGCGATACGCGACGGCATCGCCCTGCTCGAAGAGCTGGGGGCACTTGCGCAACGCGACGGCAAACCCGCATCGCGAGCGAATACCTCTGCGGCACAAGAGGCGGACGGCGACCGCCCGGACAAGGCAAGCCGCCGTGCGGACGATTCGGCTTTGTCGCTGACGCCGATCGGGCGCGAGATGGCCCAGCTGCCGGTGGATCCCAGGATGGCGCGGATGCTGGTGGAGGCGCACCGCAACGGCTGCCTGACCGACGTGCTGGTCATCGTGGCGGCGCTGTCGATCCAGGACGTGCGGGAGCGGCCTGCCGAGCAGCAGCAGGCCGCCGACACCGAACACGCGCGGTTCACCGTCGAGGGTTCGGACTTCCTGGCCTACCTGCGGCTGTGGGAGTACCTCGGCGGGCAGCGCAAGACGTTGTCGTCCAACCAGTTCCGGCGCATGTGCCGGGAGGAGTTCCTGCATTACCTGCGGATCCGCGAGTGGCAGGACCTGCACGGGCAACTGCGCACGATCACCAAGGGCCTCGGATGGTCCACCCACGCGGACCCAGCGGCCGACACCGCGCCGCGAGGTGAGCGCGAGGCAGCGGCGCCTGATCGTAAATCCGGCAACCGGACACGCCGCCGTGGGCCCGCACGCACGCGAGCCGACGGAAGACCCGGCGCCGCCCGTTCCGCCACCGCAGCAGCAAGCGACAATGACGGTGTCCCTTGGGATTCCACCGCCATCCATCAGGCGTTACTGGCGGGCATGCTCTCGCACATCGGTGTCCGGGAGGCGGAGTCCAGGGAGTTCCTCGGCGCGCGCAACGCCAAGTTCATGATCTTCCCCGGTTCGTCGCTGGCGAAGAAGCCACCCCGCTGGGTGATGGCCGCCGAGCTGGTCGAAACATCCCGTCTGTGGGGCCGGATGACCGCGAAGATCGAGCCCGAATGGGCCGAACGACTCGCGGGCGACCTGGTCAAACGAACCTACTCCGAGCCGCACTGGTCGGCCAAGCGGGGCGCTGCGCGCGCCTACGAGCGCGTCACCTTGTACGGCATCCCGCTGGTCACCGGCAGACCCGTCGATTACGGCCGGATCGACCCCGAGTTGTCGCGTGAGCTGTTCATCAGACACGCCTTGGTCCAAGGCGAGTGGCAGACCCGGCACGAGTTCTTCCACCGTAATCGTGCGCTGCTCGACGACGTCGCCGACTTGGAGCACCGCGCGCGCCGCCGCGACATCCTCGTGGACGACGAGGTCTTGTACGAGTTCTACGACAAACGCCTGCCCGCCGATATCGTCTCGGTGCGGCACTTCGACAGCTGGTGGCGGACCGCGCGGCGCACGGACCCCACGCTGCTGGACTTCTCCACCACCACGGTGATCAACGAGGGCGCCGCCGCGCTCGACCCGGCGGACTTCCCCGACTCCTGGCGTCAAGGCGAGCTCAGCTTCCCGCTCACCTACCAGTTCGAGCCGGGCAACGACGACGACGGTGTCACGGTGCGCATCCCGGTGGAACAACTCGCCCACGTCCGCGCCGTCGGCTTCGACTGGCTGGTGCCCGGGATGCGCGAAGAGCTGGCCGCAGCGCTGATCAAGACACTGCCGAAGACCGTGCGCCGCAGCGTCGTTCCCGCGCCCGACTTCGCCGCCGCCGCCCTTGCCGCGCTGACTCCGCGCGCCGAACCACTGCGCACCGGCCTGGCGCGGGAGCTGTCCCGGTTGGGTTCGGTCTCGATCGCCGCGTCCGATTTCGATCTCTCCGCGCTGCCCGACCACCTGCGCATGACCTTCGCGGCCATCGGCGGCGACGGTACGACGGTCGCTCGCGGCAAGAGCCTTTCCGCACTGAAAACGCAGCTCGCCGAGCAGGTTTCCGCCTCAGTGGCCCGGGCAACGGCGGGCGCGGAACGCCCGCCCGCCACGGTGTGGACCTCCGAGTCGCTCGGCACCGTCGAGCCGACGGTGCGCCGGGAGGTGGCCGGTCAGACCGTCACGGGGTATCCCGCGCTGGTCGCGGAAGGCGACGGCGTGGCGGTCCGGGTGCTGAGCTCGCCCGCCGAGCAAGCCGCCGCGATGCGCCTGGGTACCAGGGCGCTGCTGCTGCATGCGCTGCCCACCTCGGTTCGCACCGCGACCGCCGGTCTATCGCCCACCGACCGGCTCGCGCTGAGCCAGAACCCGTACGGCTCGCTGGAGGCGCTGATCGAGGACTGCCGCGCGGCCGCCGCCGACGAGCTGCTCGCGGCCGCCGGCGGACCGGTCCGCGGCCCGGCGGAGTTCGACGCTCTCGTGGCCCGGATTCGTCCGGACTTCGCCTCCGCCGTCGTGCGCTTCGTTCGCTCGGTGGTGCCGATTCTCACTGAGGCCCATCAGGTTTCGGCCGCGCTCGCGGCGACGAGCGAGCGCGACATCGCCGAGGACGTGCGCGAGCAGCTCGACAATCTGGTATTCCGTGGCTTCGTCGCCGAGTTGGGCAGTGCCAGGCTGCGCGAACTCCCCCGCTACCTGCGGGCGGCGGTACTGCGTCTGGAAGCGCTGCCCGGCTCGGCGGTTCGCGATCGCCAGGGCATGGCCGAACTCGATCGAGTGCTGGCCGCTTACGACCGCCTGGTCGGCTCGCTGCCCGAGCACCGCAGGAACGCGCCCGCTGTCACGGACATCTGGTGGATGATCGAAGAATTCCGGGTCAGCCTGTTCGCACAGAAGCTCGGCACCCCGTTTCCCGTCTCCGCCAAGCGAATCGAGAAGGCCATCGCCACGATCCGGCGCTGAGTCAGTCGGCGCCCGACAGTGCCTCGGCGCGCGCCTGGCGCATCTGGAGGATCTCGCGTTCGAAATCCTCCGCCGACGTGAACGACCGGTAGACCGAGGCGAACCGGAGGTAGGCCACCTCGTCCAAGTCGCGCAGCGGCCCCAGAATCGCCAAGCCCACCTCGTGGCTGGGCACCTCCGGAGATCCCTTGGCGCGCACGGTGTCTTCCACCTGCTGCGCGAGCAGGTTCAGCGCGTCGTCGTCGACTTCGCGGCCCTGGCACGCGCGGCGCACGCCGCGGATGACCTTCTCGCGGCTGAACGGCTCGGTGACCCCGCTGCGCTTGACCACGGACAGGATCGCGGTTTCCACCGTGGTGAACCGCCGCCCACACTGCGGACAGGCGCGGCGGCGGCGAATGGCCGCGCCTTCATCGGCCTCGCGCGAGTCCACGACCCGGGAGTCTGGGTGTCGGCAGTACGGGCAATGCATCCGAGAAATCCTTCGTCGATGCGCGTGCTCGCGTCCGGACCGGCTACCGATCGCGGTGATCGTTCCGGCGAGCACGTGTACAGAGGTCTATACCCCGGCACCAAGTATTCCCCGTTCGACACGCGGAATACCTGCATAACACTTCGAGAATACCCGCCCGGGTGCCCGGATCGTCCGGCTCGCCCGGGCGACGCCGGATCGGCGCGCTCATCCGGCGATCTGCCAGTGCCCGGTCAGGTCCGTGATGAGGTCCGGCAACCGTGCCGCCAGGCGGCCGCGGGCGAGTTTGCTCCAGAACGACTCGCCGAGGACGGCGCCGGCCAGTACGCGGTCGGTTTCCATATCGATGTGGCGCGGCACCAGGTCACCGGTGATGTAGTCCCAGCGGGTCTCCCGGTCGGCCCAGTTGAAGTCGGGCAGCGGAGCGCGCAGCGCCAGGGTGCGGCCCGAAACATCGGCGCGGACCGTGGTCGGGGCGAATACACCGGGCGCGCGGACGCCAGGGACGCCAGGTTTGCCCGCGACGGTGCTGACATAGGTCAGGACACGGCCCATGGGTGCACGGCCCGCCGCCGTCTCGTCCCACTGGTCGGCGACGATGCGGTTCTGCTCCCGGTCGGTCATCCGGATCAGCGCATCGATGTAGCCGTTCTCGGTGCCCGCGGCGATCGACTGCCAGGCGGTGCGGATGTCGTCGTCGAGCACGCCCGCCGCGTACATCTCGTCGATGCCGCGCATACCGAGTGCGACGTACGCCTCGTGCATCGGAACCAGATCCGTGAAGATGTGCTTCTGCATGATCATCAAGCGGGTCTGGTACCAGGCGACATCCTCGGCGCTCAGCCGGGAGCCCTCGGTGGCCAGCAGCCGGATGTCCTCCGGGAGCGCCCGCGCCAATTCCGGCGGGGTGGCGCGCAGCAGATCGGCCACCGCGTTGCCGAGCTGATGGATACCGGGGATGTCCAGCACGACACCCACGTCGCTCATGTCGAAAAATCCGGAGGCGAACGATCCACCCGCTATCCCGGCCAGGCCCGCCCAGTAGAACTCCGGATGCTGGGTGGCCAGTCGCAGGTAGTTGACATACACCTGGTTGAAAGTGCGTTCGTTCGCCCGCGCGCCACCAGCGGGATCCCAAGCCGCCAAGTCGATCGCGGCGTTACGGGTG
Organism: Nocardia sp. NPDC051787; assembly: GCF_040681325.1. Lineage (NCBI taxonomy): Bacteria > Bacillati > Actinomycetota > Actinomycetes > Mycobacteriales > Nocardiaceae > Nocardia > Nocardia sp. NPDC051787. The sequence goes on along the minus strand of NZ_JBFAYO010000008.1, from coordinate 189,157 downwards.
GCGACCACCAACCAATACTGGTGCAACAGCGTCGCATACCGGCGTGGAACGACGCCGTCGGTCCGCGCCTGCCGCACCGCCTCCGCCAGAATTGATTCCTCAAGCGGCAGAAGGGGATTCAGGCCACCCGCGCCAACACCGTCCCCGTTGACGGCGGGCAGATCGAGGTAGGCCGCGTACACGGGTTCCGCGTGCGCGGTCGGCTGCGTGCCGAGTCCGAAGACAAGACACAGGGACAATCCGGCGGCCCGGGCGAAGACGCGGACCGCGCGGCCTGCGGCGAGAAGTGTCATGTGCTGAAAGGTCCCGACATCGTTCGGGCAGTGTTGCCCGGATCATGTTTTCAGCACGGTAGCAACACGTTCTGGTTTGACGATCAACAATTCCGGCCGCCTCGGGTGGCCGATTTCCCGCGTCAGCGCGGGTGCACACCACTGCGCCCGTCCACCCCCTCGACCACCGCGGGGACCGATCCACCGGACCCGCCACCCCATTCACCCGCCCGCGCGTGCGCCAGTGCGATCAGTCCCGCCACCACCAAGGCGGTGAGCAGCGCCGCGACGGCGAGCGCGGCGAACCCGATCTGCGCCTGCTCGACGCGACGCATCGGATGCGCCCCAGCGGCTTGCCGCCGCACGAAAGCCTTTGCGCCGTCGCCATATCCGACCACACCGCCGCCGGGGCGTGAATCGCGCGGGCGGCGATCGACCGCGGACCGATGCGCTGGCGTGAGCGCCCGCGATCGCGCACCGCCACGCAGCACACGCTGGGCGGTGTCATAACCGAGCTCGTCGTCCGCCGTATCCAGGTCGGCGATGCGGCGACCGAGCGCCGCGTCTTTCCTGCCGATCGATGGGGTGATCTCGCTGATCGCAGTGCTCATCGGACAAACCTCCGTAGTGGGTGCTCCGCCGCCGTTCGAGCCGATACTCGCCGTTCGAACACTTGTTCCCTCGGTATTCGCTCAAGTGTTCGAAGAACTGATGTTCGATTTCTACCACGCCCGGTCGACAAAGTCACCAGAAACGCCCGACATGCGTCGAACAGATGTTTGATACATCGGCGTCACCGGACTAGATTCGAAGGACCGAAGACTTGACAAGCCAGGAACACACGCGCCGGGCGGACCGGCCGGGCACAGCAGGAAAGGGCGGTTGCGGTGAGGCAGACAGGCGACACGGGTGACGAGACCGAAAGCGGCGCCGACTCGACGGGGACCGGGGCGGATCTCACCGTGCGTCAGCGCAAAGTGCTGGAGGTGATCCGGACCTCGGTGAGCGAGCGCGGCTACCCGCCCAGTATCCGGGAGATCGGCGACGCCGTGGGACTCACGTCCACCTCGTCGGTGGCCCATCAGCTGCGGGCCTTGGAGCGCAAGGGCTACCTACGCCGCGACCCGAACCGGCCACGCGCGGTGGACGTCCGAGGCTTGGACGAAGTGGTGCGTTCGGTGACCAGCCTTCCGGTCACCGCGGTGGACGACACCGAGGTCGTCGCGGAGGCCGATCGGCCGGTGCCCACGTTCGTCCCGGTGCTCGGCCGCATCGCCGCCGGTGGCCCGATCCTGGCCGAGCAGGCCGTCGAGGACGTCTTTCCGCTGCCGCGCGAACTGGTCGGCGACGGTTCGCTGTTCTTGCTGAAGGTGGTCGGTCAGTCCATGATCGACGCCGCAATCTGCGATGGCGACTGGGTGGTGGTGCGGCAGCAGAACGTCGCCGACAACGGCGAGATCGTCGCGGCGATGATCGATGGCGAGGCCACGGTGAAGACGTTCAAGCGCACCGGCAAGGACGTCTGGCTGATGCCGCACAACCCCGTCTTCGAGCCGATCCCCGGCAACGACGCCCAGATCCTCGGCAAGGTGGTCACGGTCATCCGCAAGATCTGACCATCGGTTCCACGAAAGACCAATGGCCGCGCGGTGATCCGCGCGGCCTGACCGTCACAGGCGACAGAACCATTCTCACCGGCTTACCCGGAAACCGGCGAGGCCGAGACCCTTTTTATTGGTCTCGGCCGCCTGGTAGAACACCCCCGGCACAACCGCCCTGCGTCACACACACCCGGCAGGTCGCGCAGGATCAGTCGTGGTTGACCTTCGCGAGCACATTGCCGCTGTTCGCATCGATGGTCACCTCGTGCTCCACACCATCGGGCGTGGTGAGCTCGACCTCCCACACCGGGGCGCCGCGATCGGTGTCGAGCTCGGCGGAATCGACGCGCCCGCCGGGCACGGCCTCGATCGCCTTGTCGATGGCCTGCTGCCTGGTGATGCCGGGGTCCGCGACCAGCGACCAGTCCCTCGTGGACGGGTGGAAGGCGATGGTGTGATCGTGGCCGCCGAGGGCGACGGCGCCGAGGGCGACGCTCACGCCCGCGACGATCGCCGCGACAGCGGTGCCGACGATGATCCAGCGAAGCCCTGCGTAGGCACGGCGGAGAACGGTTGTCATGGTGCGAACCTCCTGCGGGAGTTGCGATCTCGAATGCTGTGAGAACTGTCGCAAACGGAAGCTGAAGGCAAGCTGAAGCGACCTGAAGACCGTTTCAGCATCCATCTGCCACCCTTAGCAGGTGCGTTTGTTGATCGTCGAGGACGAAAAGCGGTTGGCCCTCACCCTGGCAAAAGGATTGTCTGCCGAGGGATTTGCGGTGGATGTGGTGCACGACGGCGCCGAGGGCCTGCATCTGGCGACCACCACGGACTACGACCTGATCATCCTCGACATCATGTTGCCGGGCATGAACGGCTACCGGATGTGTGCCGCGCTGCGCGCCGCGGGCAACGAGACGCCGGTGCTCATGCTCACCGCGAAGGACGGCGAATACGACGAGGCCGAAGGTCTGGACACCGGAGCCGACGACTACCTCAGCAAGCCGTTCTCCTATCTGGTGCTGCTGGCCCGCATCCGCGCCCTGTTGCGCCGCCGGACCCGTGGCGGCGCACGAGTTCTGCGCGTCGGTGATCTGATCGTGGATCCGGGCACACGCACCTGCCGCCGCGGCACGCAGGACGTCACGCTCACCGCCAAGGAGTTCGCCGTGCTCGAGCACCTGGCCGTACGAGCAGGGGAGGTCGTATCGAAAGCCGATATCCTGCATCATGTCTGGGACTTCGCCTACGACGGCGACCCGAATATCGTCGAGGTCTACATCAGCACGCTGCGCCGCAAGATCGACGCGCCGTTCGGGCGCCGGTCCATCACCACCGTCCGGGGCGCGGGCTATCGGCTGGCGGCCGAGGCGTGAGCGGCCGGTTATCCAGGCGCGCGTGGTGGCGATCGGTTCGGGCGCGCACCACCGTCGCGGCGACGGCCGTGGTCGCGGTGGCGTTGACGGCCGCCGGGCTGGCGGTGCTGGCGGTGTTGCGGCACAACCTGGTCGAAAGCGCGAGCTTGCAGGCGGAGACCACCGCGCGCGATGTGGCGGTCGAGCTCGCGGCGGGAGCCGACCTCGCCCGATTGACACTGCCCGACGCCGAAGATCATCCGGTGCAAGTCGTTTCGGTCGACCGCCGCGTCTTGGCAGCCGCAGGAGAACTCCAGGGCGAACCGCCGATGGCCGACTTCGGCCCCTACTCGAAGTCCCGCGACGAGGACGACGACCAGGACGAGGACGAGGACGAGGAGGAGGAGGAGGACGACGAGGACGAGCAGGAAGAGGGTGACGAGGAGAGCGCCTCGACGCCCGCCGATCCCGCGGCGGCCGAGGCGCAATTCGGCGACGTGCGACTGACGGTCGACGCCGAGGACGGACCCCAGCCGTTCCGGGTCGCCGCGCTCCCGGTAACCCTCCCGAACGGACAACCCGCCACCATCTACGCGGGCGCTTCCCTGGAGACCGCCGACAGCGCGGTGGCCGACGCCCGGCAAGCCATGCTGATCGGCCTGTCGCCCCTGCTCGTCGTAGTCGCCGCCGTCACCTGGTTGGTCACCCGTCGTGCCCTGCGCCCGGTGGAGGCGATCCGCGCGCAGCTCGCGGAGATCATGGACGGCGACCTCTCCCGCCGTGTCCCCGAACCGGGCTCGCGCGACGAAATCGCCAGGCTCGCAACAACTACCAACGCCACCCTCGCCGCTTTGGAGAAGTCCGCGGAACGCCAGCGCCAGTTCATCGCCGACGCGGCCCACGAATTGCGCAGCCCCATCGCCAGCCTGCGCACGCAGCTCGAAGTGGCGCAAGCACATCCGGACCTGCTGGAATTGGACGGGCTGATCGGCGACACCATCCGGCTGGAACACCTCGCCGCCGACCTCTTGCTGCTTGCTCGGCTCGACGCGGGCGAGCAACCTCGCTCAGACCGCGTCGACCTGACCATCCTGGTCCGCGAGGAGTTGACCCACCGCGTCGGCGACCGGATCGCCGTCGACATGGCGGTCCCGGACGAACCGATCATGGTCACGGGCAGCCGGACCCAGCTCGCCCGCGTCCTGGGCAACCTCGTCGACAACGCCCAACGGCACGCCGCGAACTCGGTCCGCGTCACCGTCGAACACGGCAGCAACGGACAGGTCCTGCTGACGGTCACCGATGACGGCCCCGGCGTGCCGCCTGCCGACCGAGACCGCATCTTCCAGCGATTCGTCCGTCTGGACGACGCCCGCACCCGCGACGAAGGTGGCGCGGGTCTGGGCCTGGCCATTGTCCGCGATGTCGTCGAACGGCACTCGGGCACGATCCACGTCACCGACGGCGCGCCCGGCGGCGCCCACTTCGTCGTCACCCTGCCCGCCGCTCAGGTCTGAGGTTCACGGTCAGCGGGCGCTTCCAAAGGGTTCCGAACTCGAGATCTTGGTGCTCCGGTCTCAGCACAGTTCCAGCACTGCCTTGCCGTGCAGGCGGCGTGACAGCAACGCCTGGGCGGCTTCACCGACCCGGATCCAATCCCCACGCCAGGAGATATTCGGGTCCAAGGTACCGGTCGCGACTTGTTCGGCCAGCCAGCTCAGATCCGGGCCGAGGTTGGTGCACGCCAGCAGGAAGAACGTCGTGATCGAACGGTCGTGGCGTCCCTGATCACCGAAGAACGCCCCGAACGGGAACGTCTCGTCCACGCGGGCGGCGTGGCCGACGGCAACCACTGTGCCACCCTCGGACAGGCGGTGGTAGGCGTCGACGAGTTGCGGGCCGCCCACCAGATCGATCACACCGTCGACCGGGACCCGAAGGTCGGCGGGACCGCTGATGATCTCGGCCGCGCCGAGTTCGCGCAGACTTCGAGCATGCGTGGCCGGATCGCCGGTCGACGCGATGACGTGTGCTCCACCGAGACGGGCGAGCTGGACCGCATAGCGGCCGGTGCCACCGGTCGCTCCGGTGATCAGCACCCGCCGCCCCAGAATGGGCCCGAGCCGATGCAACGACCGCAGCGCGCTCGCTCCCGCAACCGGAACGGTGCTGATCGCCGCCAGGTCCGCACCGGCTGGGATCGTGCCGATGAGATCGGTATCGACCGCGCGCAATTCCGCCCAGGCTCCGGTCCAGCCGAGAGTAACCACCGGGGTGCCGACCGGCGGGCCGGAGCCATCGGCGGCCGCCCGCTCGACGATCCCGGCCGCATCCCAGCCCGATACCGAACCCTCGGGTGCATCGGCGAGTACGTACCGAACCTCCCCATCGTTGAGTGAGGTCGCAGTCACTCGGACCACCGCATGATGCGGCGTCGGCTCCGGATCGGCTACCTCGCCGACACGCAACCCGGACGGGACGGAACGGTCGACAACCAATGCGCGCATGTCACAATGCCTTTCGAACGCAGGGGATGCTGTGGCGCCGGTCGTCCGGCGGCACTTCGGCAGGCGCTGGTCGACGCCGCTCTGGAGCTGTTCACCGACCGCGGCTTCGACAACATCACGCTCGACGAGCTCTGCAACACCGTGGACGTCTCCAAACGCACCTTCTTCCGAAACTTCACCAGCAAGGAAGACGTCGCGATGGCACCGCTGCGAGAACTGTGGGCCGCCTTCCTCGCGGATCTGAACCACCGCGAACCAGGCACCAGACCGCTGCATCGAACACTGCAGGACAGCATGCTGGCGGCCCTGAATGAGATGCCCCCGGACGGCTGGACAGACCGTGCCGCACGCAGCCACCGCCTCGCACAGTCCACACCCTCGATGGGCGCGAACAACCTCCAGTTCTGCGCCCGGACCGTCCGCGACGCCCTCGAGGTTTTACGGGAGCGCTTCGACATCGACCCTCGCGCCGATCAGCGCCCCCGCCTTGCCCTCGACATCGTCGTCGCCGCATTCCACTGCGCCCTCGACGCCTGGAGCGCCGACACCGGCAACCTCGACACAGCCACGCTCACAACTCATGTGCGCGACGCATTCGACGCCATCCCCGGAGCGCTCACCATGACTCCAGCGCTACGACCGGCGAGCTGAGCCAGAATTCGGCCGCCTCGAGGACCCGATGCTCGAACTCTCCCTCCGTATTTCAGGAGCGCGGTGGTTCCATCGTCATGCCCGCAATGATCCCGACGTGCCCCTTGTGATACCAGCCGTACGGATGACCAACGAGCAAGCCGCAGCGCTGAACGATCTCCGGGGCCCGGAAGTTGATGTGCGGCAGGCTGTAGGTGATCAGGACTTGGTAGCCCAGGCCCATGGCCTCTCTGAGCGTCCATGGGATCGGGTCGGCCTGGTCGGCGATGATCGTCTTTCGCACGTCGCAGCCGTGGGCCGCGGCGAGTCTGCCGCAGTGCAGTTCCTGTATGTCCCGAGTCTCGGTCGGGCTGAACAATTCGGCTCGCAAAAAGATGATCGCTGTGGGCACACCGCGCTCCTGGCTAGTCTTGGTACGCGCCCGGTGCAGGGTCCGGCGGGATGGCCGTCCGAGATGCCGGACCATCGCCACTCAGCTCTCCTGGCTTCGCGGCGATGTCCCCTTTCGAGGGGCTGGCCTGCACCGGGCGCTTCTTCAGTAGACGTGGGGCACAGCGGGATTCGCAGCGCTATCGTGGTGGATCTGCGGTGGAGTTGCCATCATTTCGCTACAGGGCGTTCCACCACGGGGGTATTCCGTATTTCACGCATCCAGTTAGCAAGGGGAACGAAATGGCCGCTGGATCTACTCTGCCGAGACGAGCTCTGGGCCGTCAGCTGCGAAAGCTGCGGGAGCGTAACGACATCTCGCAAGGCGCAGCCGCGCGGATCATCGAGACGTCGCCTCAGACGTATGGGCGCTTGGAGGAGGGGAAGGTCACCAAGACCACGGATCTGATCATCAATGCCCTAGCCAACGCGTTCCACGCCGATGATGCGGAGCGCAGGCTATTGCTGGAACTGGCCCAGGAGATCCGGCAAGCCCCAACGCCCAAGGGTGGCTTGTGGCGAGCGGATGCCGACGTCATCCCGAAAGCCTTCAATCACTTCTTGGCGCTGGAACAGGCAGCGAGCCACGTCATATCGTGGCAACCGACCGTGATCCCAGGGCTGCTGCAAACCCGCGAGTACCGTCGTGCGCTGATCTGGGCCCAGCGTCCGAACATGCCGCCGGACGAAGTGGAGCGCGTCCTGGACGTGGTGAAGAAGCGACAGGATATTTTGGCCAACGAGGATTTTCGATTCGATGCCCTCATATCCGAGGCCGTCTTGCGTTGCCCAGTGGGCGGACGGGGGGTGGCCTCGGATCAGTTCGAGCAACTGGCCGAACGTTCAGAAATGCCGAATGTTTCGGTGCGAGTTGTGCCACTCGGGATAGAGAGTCCGGTAGGGCTTTTGACGCACTCGTTCGTTATGTTCAAGTTCGGACAACTGCCAAAATCGAAGCAGGTCGAACCGCCGGTTGTCTACGAGGAGGGGTTCGTCGGAGAACTCTATCTGGAGCGCGAGGTCGAAGTGGCTCAGTATGAAGACGTCGCCCGGAGGCTGGCGCAAATAGCGTTGCCCGAAGCAGCATCTAGAGACCTGGTAGTGAAGGCGACGAAGGAGCTGATGAAATGACCGACCTATCCAGGGCCAGTTGGTTCAAGAGCAGTCGGAGCAACGACAACAGGGATTGCGTGGAGGTGGCGTACCTGGACGGGGGCATGGTCGGCGTGCGTGATAGCAAGAATCCGTCGGGTCCCGCCCTGGTGTTCAGACCCAGCGAGTGGGACGCATTCACCGCTGGGGTGCAAAACGGCCAACTCAACCGCCAGTAAGAATACCGGGCCAGACCACAGGAACGTGAAACCTGCCCCGGCAAATGACCTTAGGGGGCATTTCCGCTCTGGCCAGCGGCAGAAGTGCTGCTGGCCAGAGCCGGAAAGCGTCAGGACAGTTTCAAACTGCGCCCTATGATTTCCTTCATGATCTCGGTGGTGCCGCCGTAGATGGTCTGGACGCGGGCGTCCATGTAGGCCTTGGCGATCGGGTATTCCTTCATGTAGCCGTAGCCGCCGTGTAGTTGCAGGCAGCGGTTGATCAGGTCGAGCTGTTCTTCGGTGGTCCACCACTTGGCCATGGCGGCGTCCTCGGCGGTGAGCTTGCCTTCGTTGAGCAGTTCGATGAACTTGTCCACCATCAGGCGCACGGCGGTGGTCTTGGTGGCCAGTTCGGCGAGCACGAAGCGGGTGTTCTGCTGGGCGCCGATGGGCTTGCCGAACGCCTTGCGGTCGCGGACGTACTGGATGGTCATGTCCAGGCAGGATTCCATCGCCGCGGCCGCCATGACGGCGATCGACAGGCGTTCCTGCGGCAGGTTGTGCATGAGATGGAGAAAGCCCATGCCCTCGGTGCCGAGCAGGTTCCTGCCGGGCACGCGCACGTCGGTGAAGCTCAGTTCGGCGGTGTCCTGGGCCTTGAGGCCGAGCTTGTCCAGGTTGCGGCCGCGCTCGAAGCCGGGCATACCGCGCTCCACCACGAACAGGCTGAAACCCATCGCGCCCTTGTCCGGGTCGGTCTGCGCAACCACGATCACGATGTCGGAGTTGATGCCGTTCGTGATGAAGGTCTTGGCGCCGTTGAGGATCCAGTCGTCACCGTCGCGCACCGCGCGGGTCTTGATGCCTTGCAGGTCCGAACCGGTGCCGGGCTCGGTCATCGCGATCGCGGTGATGATCTCGCCGGAACAGAAGCCGGGCAACCAGCGCTGCTTCTGCTCGTCGGTGGCCAGCTCCAGCAGATAAGGCGCGATCACATCGTTGTGCAGCGCGAAGCCGAGACCGGAGTACTGGCCGCGCACCGACTCCTCGGCGACGATGGCGTTGTAGCGGAAGTCCTGCACCCCGCCGCCGCCGTACTGCTCCGGCATGGCCATGCCGAGGAAGCCCTGCTTACCCGCCTCGAGCCAGACCGCCCGGTCGACGATGCCCTGTTCTTCCCATTGCGCGTGGTGCGGCGCGACGTGCTGATCCAGAAACTTGCGGAACGACTCCCGGAACAGTTCGTGTTCGGGTTCGAACAGTGTGCGCTCCACGCCAACCTCCTAGTGACCACACCGGCCGGTCCACACCGACCAGTCGTTGCCTCATACCGTACCCGGATTGAGAATCCGTGTTCACTTCTGGCCCGACATAACGGCCTCACCTGGACCGGCGACGCGGCTACGGAACGACTGGTGAAGATTCTCCGCAAACGGGCGGGTTCGATTTCGGCGCCTGCTGCGTATGCCGTGGGCGTTTCCGCAGTTGCATGCGGTGCAGTGTGCTCGCGGTCCCTCCTGGCACGCGAACAGGTAGCGGCACATGAGGGGCAGTGACGAGGAAAGTCGCGATCAGACCGTCTGCATCTCAACCTGGCCATCGACATGCGTCGCGGAGTTCGTATGTTTGTCTGTTCGGTGTGATGTCGAAGGGGGTCCGGGTCGGTGTGGACGTGCTCGCATGGACCGCAACACTCGCGGGAGCCGCTGGGGTCGCGTTGCACTTCAGCCGGTCGTGGTCTCGAATGGTGGTCTTGGCGGCTTCGGGGGCGCCGTATCTGATGAGCGCCGCGCTCGTTGGGGCGGTGGTGTTCCTAGCCATGCGTCGCTGGAGCGGTGCGGGGGTGGCGGTCGTTGTCATTGCCGCCGCGATGTGGACTCAGGCTCCGCTGTACGTCAGCCGCGCGGGTACTGAGGATGGACCCGCGGTGACGGTGATGCAGGCCAATCTTCTGTTCGACGGAGCCGATCCCCGGGCGCTGGTTGACCAGGTGCGCGGGCGGAACATCAATGTACTAACCGTCAATGAGCTCACGCCGACGGCGGTCGACGATCTCGGCCGGGCGGGGCTCGACCAGCTATTGCCGCACCGGTATCTCTCCCCGGGAAGAACCGCGAGCGGGACGGGAATCTGGAGCAGTTACCCGTTGTCGGACACGGTCGAGTACGACGGATTCGTGCTGAACCAGCTCTCGGCCACGGCGGACATCCCGGATGCCGGACCGGTCACGGTGTACGCCTTCCATCCGGTTCCCCCGGTGTTCGGCACGCAGGTCTGGGCCGATGAGCTGTCCCGTCTGCGCGAGATTCTCGAGCGGTCACCATCGAATCGTCCCGCGATCGTCGGTGGCGACTTCAACGCGACCTACGACCATTGGCAGTACCGCGCGATGTTGTCGGCGCGTTTCGACGACGCTGCCGAGCAGGCGGGTGCTGGGCACCTGGTCACCTACCCGACCGACAAGCGGTGGCCGCCCCTGGTCGGTATCGACCATATCCTCGTCGCCGGGGGCCGAGCGGTCGCGGTGGAGACGGTGGGCCTAGTCGGCGCGGACCACCGCGCACTGGTGGCGCAAATCCGTTTGGACCGCGGGAGGCCGTAGCCGCACGCTCGGCGAGTACTGCGCCGTCGAAAGCCCCGATGTGGTCCGATCAAACGGTGCGAATACCGAAACCCGCAGGAGCCCTCAGCGTTTCAGCCAACCGCGCAAACGGCCCACCAAGGTGCGGCCTTGGTCTCGCTCCCGTTCGGCGAAGAGGAAGTTCATCTCCTCCTCCAGCGCCTTGCGCACCACGTCACGGAATTCCGTTGCCGCCGCGTGCTTATCCCTGGCCCCGCGCCAGGGCGCGGGGTCGATCGGCGCGCCCGCGGAGAAGTAGAAACGCTCCGGCCGCGGGATGACGGTGGGGCCGACGCCACGGATCAGCGGCGGGGTGAGCTCACGGCTGAGCCCGAGTGCCTCCACGGTCCAGCGCAGCGGGCGCAGGAGCGGATGGTCGCCGTCGACCACGATGTCGTAGGCGTCGTCGACGCCGATCATCGCGACCGGGACGATCGGGGCGCCCGCCTCGATCGCCATATGCGCGAAACCGCTGCGTCCCTCCCACTTCAGCACGTACTTCTCGTTCTTGCGGCGCACCGCCTCGCGACCGCCGCCGGGGAACACCATGACGGCCTCGCCACGGGCGAGCAGGGTCAGGCAGTTGGACCTGGTCCCGCGCACCGTGCCGAAGTAGTGCAGCAGGTGACGCACGCCGGGCACGTTGATCAGCACGTTCTCGGCGAGACCGCGAATGAGGCGGCCGCGGCGGCGCAGCACTTCGGGCAGCAGCATCGGGGCGTCGATGCCACCCAGCAGAGTGTGGTTGCCGACCAACAGCACCGGGCCCTCAGCGGGGATGTTCTCCAAGCCGTAGAAGCGCGGGCTGGTCCACGCGCGTAGTGGCGCGAGCAGGGTGTCGATCAACCGCAGATCGGTGTCGGTCAGCGAAACCGATAGCGGCGCACCGTCGCTGAGTACCGGATCAGCGCTGTCGGCGCCGGGTCGGCGAGTACCGGAACCGGAGCGGGCGTCCGACATGAACCCTCCTGATGTCGATTCTGCGACGATAGCGTAACGAAATCGACTGCGTTGCATCGGATGTGCGCCTCACGGCACGACACACCCGAGCCGGTCGATCGACCGGCTCGCCAGCTCCACCGCGGAGCCGGTCGTGAACTCCCAGGTCATCGCCGGTCAGGCAGCCACGCCGCCGCAGTGTCCTGCTCCGATGTGAATACGCGCACACCGCAGCGGACTTCACCGTTCCGGCGTCAGCGAACGACACCCCCGGACCAGCACGCCTACACGGAGACGTGCTCGCCGTTCTCCCGCGCACCGGCCGTGCCCGCATGCGCGTACTCGGACACCGCGGCGGCGAGAGCGTGCGGGACGCGGGCGCGAACTCGCGTGCCGCCCTCCTCGTGTTCGGAACTCAGGATGCGACCGTCGGCGTGGATGCGGGCCAGCAGGTCGCCGCGCGTGTACGGCAGCAGCACGCTGATCTCCACGTCCAGCCCGCCGAGCATCTCGGCGAGCCGCTCCCGCAGCGCGTCGATGCCCAGCCCACCGTGCACGGAGACGAACGACGCGTCCGGCAACAGCGCGCGCAGGTGGGTGATGTCAGTCGGATCGACCGCGTCGGTCTTGTTGACCACCAGCAGTTCCGGCGGGGGCGGCGTGCCGGATTCCTTGATCACGTCCGTGATCACCTCCCGCACGGCCTTGATCTGCTCGGCGGGCAGCGCGTCGGCGCCGTCCACCACGTGCAGCAGCAGGTCGGCGCCGGTCACCTCCTCCAGGGTGGAGCGGAACGCCTCGACCAGCTGGGTCGGCAGGTGGCGAACGAAGCCGACGGTGTCGGTGAAGACGACCTCGCGGCCGTCGTCGAGTTCGGCCCGGCGGGTGGTCGGATCGAGGGTGGCGAACAGCGCGTCCTGCACCAGCACTCCGGAGCCGGTGAGGGCATTCATCAGGCTCGACTTGCCCGCGTTGGTGTAGCCGACGATCGCCACCGACGGGATGCCGCTGGACGTGCGCCGCGCCCGCATGGTGTCGCGCGCTGTCTTCATCTCCCGGATCTCCCGGCGCAGTTTCGCCATCCGCTCGCGGATGCGCCGGCGATCGGTTTCGATCTTGGTCTCACCGGGGCCACGCAGACCCACACCACCGTTGCTGCCCGCGCGACCACCGGCCTGCCGGGACATGGACTCACCCCAGCCGCGCAGCCGCGGCAGCATATATTCCATCTGGGCCAGCGAGACCTGCGCTTTGCCCTCGCGGGAGGTGGCGTGCTGGGCGAAGATGTCCAGGATCAGCGCGGTCCGGTCGACCACCTTCACCTTGACGACCTTCTCCAGCGCGGTCAGCTGCGCCGGGGTCAGCTCGCCGTCGCAGATCACGGTGTCGGCGCCGGTTTCCAGCACCACGGTGCGCAGCTCGTCGGCCTTGCCGGAGCCGATGTAGGTAGCCGGGTCAGGCCGGTCGCGACGCTGGATCAGCGCCTCCAGCACCTGCGAGCCCGCGGTCTCGGCCAGCGCCGCCAGCTCGGACATGCTCGCCTCCGCCTGTGCGGCGGTTCCCGCGGTCCAGACGCCGACCAGCACGACGCGCTCCAGGCGCAGCTGCCGGTACTCGACCTCGGTGATGTCGGTGAGCTCGGTGGACAAGCCCGCCACACGGCGCAGGGAGCTGCGTTCGTCGAGCTGGAACTCACCCACGGTCGGATCGGCTGACCAGCCCGAGCGCCGCATGCGGGCGGCATGCTCGGCGACGACGTCAGCGGTCACGGCGTCCGCACCGGTCACGGCGTCCGCACCGGTCACAGCGTCATCGGAGGTCTCGGCGGAGCGCTCGGGCGCGGCCGCCGGGGTGAATTCATACTTCTCGGATTTCGTCATACACCATCCATGCTGCCACGACATCACCACAGCACGCACCCGGTTATCCGTGGGCCTCGCGCAGCGGTGGCACCGCAGCGCGCCAGAAACCACCGGCGCCGGTCGCGCCCGGGGTGTGGCGCGGATGGTCAGCGGCAGTCCGTTACCACCAGCAGAAGTGCGGGCGGGCTGCGGCTCACAGACCGTTCCACCACGATCCGGCCAGACGGCCGCTGGCGACCAGGACCGACGGCCCGCGCAGCCACGCCGAGCCGCGCTCCAGTCCGACGATCACCTCCCCGCCGGGCACCCGGACGGTCACCCGGCCGGTGTCCTCGGCGATCCGGAAACCGTCGGCGGCCAGCGCCGCGGCGGCCGCGGCCACGGTGCCGGTTCCACAGGAACGCGTTTCGCCGACGCCGCGCTCGTAGACCCGCATGTCGACCGAGCGCTCGGCGTCCAGCGCGGTGACGATCTCGACGTTCACCCCGTGCGGGAACAGGTCCGGATCGAAGCCGGGCGGAACGGTCAGGTCGAGCTTGCCGAGTGCCTCCGCGGACATCCCTGGGTCGACGCAGGCCAAATGCGGGTTGCCGACGTCGATGCCGATCCCGGGCAGCGCCCACCCCGCGATGGTCGCGGTGGACTCACCGAGTTCGCGCACCGGCCCCATGCCGACGGTGACGTCGCCGGTGACCGCGTCCCCGGCGTGCACGGTGACCGGACGCGCCCCGGCTCGGCTGCCGACGACGTAGCTGTCGCGGGTCTCCAGCTCCGAGGCCGCGAGGTAGTGGGCGAAGACGCGCACGCCGTTGCCGCACATCTCGGCGACCGACCCGTCGGCGTTGCGGTAGTCCATGAACCAGTCCTCGGGGCCGACGCCCTCCGGGAGCCGCGCGAGCACACCCGCGGCCTCCAGCGCACCGGCGCGTGCGACCCGCAGCACGCCGTCCGCGCCGAGCCCGCGCTGGCGATCACACAGCGCGCGGACCTGCGCCGGAGTCAGCGCCAGTTCGGCGTGCTGGTCCGGTAGCACCACGAAATCGTTCTGGGTGCCGTGGCCCTTGGTGAACTCGATATCCGGCACGTGCGCGGTCTCCCTCTCTCGTCGTCACTTGGCAAACGTGCGGCGCTGCCGGGAAATTTCGTAGAGGGCCACCGCCGCGGCCGAGGGCGCACCCAGTGAACTGGCCGTGCCACCCATCGGAATGTGCACCATATCGTCACAGGCCGCCTGCCACATTGCGCTCATCCCGCTGGTCTCGTTGCCGACGACCAGGATTGTCGCGTCGGTGAAGTCGTAATCGTAGGCGGCGCAATGGCCTTGCTCGTCGGTGCCGACGATCCGGGTCGGAATGCCGCGACGCACCTGCCGGTTGCGGAACTCGAGCACCTGCGCGGGCCCGGCGGCGCGGATCACCGGCACGGCGAACAGCGAACCCGTGGAGGCGCGCACGGCTTGCGGGTCGTACTGATCGGCGCCGTGCCCGGTGACGATGACGCCGCTGGCGCCGAAAGCGTCGGCCGAGCGGATCAGCGTGCCCAGATTGCCCGGCGAGTTGGGGCGGTCGAACACCACGACCACCGGCGCGTCCTCCCCCGGCTCGCCCGGCTCGAAGGTCTCCAGTTCCGGCTGCCGCGACATCGCGACGGCCACCAGTTCCGGTATGCCCCCGGACTTTTCGCCGAGCTCGGCCATCAGCTCGGGCACCAGCCCGACCTGCGGGACCGCGCTGGTGTCCAGCAACTCGCGCGCCCAGCTCGACAGCTCCGGGCCCCCGAGGCGGTACAGCAGCGTCTCCAGCGGCCAGCCGGCGGCCACGGCCTGCGTGATCGGACGAACTCCCTGCACCAGGAACCTGCCGTCCCGATGACGCTTGGTGCGGTTGTTCAGATAGGCCTGCCACACCTGGACGGAGGCGTTGCGCGTGGTCACACGTCGGGTCACTGCGGAGTCCGTTCTTTCTCTTTCTCGTCGAGCAGGGCCAGCGCCGCGGCCACCAGATCGGGGGCGGCGCCGTCCACCCACCGCACCCGAGGATCGCGCCGGAACCAGGAGCGCTGCCTGCGCACGTAGCGCCGGGTGCCGATCAACGTGCGCTCCTGCGCGTGGCTCAGGTCGTATTCGTTGTCCAGGTAGGCCAGGACTTGTGCGTAGCCGATGGCGCGCCGGGCCGTGACGCCCTCGCGCAGACCGCGCTCGATCAGGCCACGCACCTCCTCGACCAACCCGCCCGCGAACATCGCCGCGGTGCGCCGCTCGATCCGCGCGTCCAGCGCCGCGGTCTCCCGGTCCACGCCGATGATGACCGTGTCCCAGCGCGGCTGCCCGATCGCCGGCGCCGAGGCGGCGAACGGCCGTCCGGTGAGCTCCACGACCTCGAGCGCGCGCACGATGCGCCGCCCGTCGGTGGGCAGGATGGTGGCCGCGGCCGCGGGATCCGCCTCGCGCAGGGCCGCGTGCACCGCCGCGACACCGCGCTCGGCGAGCACCGCTTCCCAGCGCGCCCGCACGGCCGGATCGGTGGCCGGGAAGTCCCACTGGTCCAGCAGCGCCTGGACGTACATCATCGAACCGCCCACGATGACCGGCACATGCCCGCGCCGCATGATCGCCTCGACATCCGCGCCGGCCGCCGCCTGGTAGGCGGCCACCGACGCGATGTCGGTCACCTCGAGCACGTCGAGCTGGTGGTGCGGAATGCCGCGCCGCTGCGCGACAGGCAGCTTCGCGGTGCCGACGTCCATGCCGCGGTAGAGCTGCATCGCATCGATGTTCACGATCTCGCCGCCGAGCCGTTCGGCCAGGTCCAGGCCGAGGTCGGATTTGCCGGTGGCGGTGGGGCCGACGACCGCGACGGGAGTGATGCCGGAATCCGTCACACGGCATCGCCTCCCGCGGGGCGCCAGAGACTCGCGTGATAACCGACGCCGAAGGGCGCGTCGCGGTAGCGCGTCTCGACCACCGGATCGGCGCGGAACAGCCCGGCCAGCACCTGGTAGGCCGGGCGTCCCGCGAGGGCTAATTCAGCGCACAACGCCGGATCGAGCGCCCGGAGCGCGGCGCGATCACCCGCGGTCAGAGCACGATCGAGCCCCGCCTGCACGGTGCTGGCACGGTCGTCGAGGTAGCCGGGCGCCTTGGTGGACAGTGTCGCCGCGCCGTCGGCGACCACCAGCACGCCGCGCCGCGTGGCGGCGCCGTCGAGGTCGGCGCGCAGCTTGGCCCCGAGTTCGCCGCAATGCTCCGGCGGCGCCTCCTCCGCCACGATGCGCGCCTCGGCGACGGCGCCGGAAGCGACCTGCCCGCGCAGCCACCCGGCGATCAGCACGGCCAGCGGCAGGTCCGGATCCGCCGGCTCCGCGCCGGCGACCGCCGCGGCGGAGAAACCGACTCGCAGGTCGGCGCCGAACCCGCGGAACGTGCCGACCGAAGCTGGACCGAAGCACGCTTCGGATGCGCCCGAACCGACCACCATCCACTGGTCGGTCACCGACGCGAAGGCGCGCACGGTGTCGAGTACCGCCGCCCGCAACACGGCGCGCGGGTCCGGTTCGCCCGTGCCCGCGACGTCCGCCGCGCCGCCGCACAGCTCGGGCACCAGGATGGGCGGCGAGGGAACGAGGGCCGCGATGGAGAACACGTCGTAACCGTAGTCGTTGCCGAGACCACCGAGCCCGCCCGGCTTCGAGTGTCTCTGCCGGAAACAGGCCCGGGATTGATAGTGTTCGAGGAGCTACAACCCAGGTCATCAGGGGTTGGAATCCCCGGGATTTCCTCCGCGGGAAGGCAAGGATCGATGGTCACAAGGGCTCGGACCGGGTTGAATGGGATGAGCTAGGGCGTAACCAGGCAGCCGTGACGCGCGGCAGGGACGAGGAAAAATGACCGACAGCAACGGAACCGCGAAAGCCACCCCCGGCAAGATGCCGCGCTCTTCCGGTGCCCCGAAACCCGGTAGCTCGGTTCAGCCGCCCAAGCCGCACGCGGTCAAACCCGCCCCGGGCCCGGCCCAGCAACACCCGCACCCCGTCGTCGTGCCCACCGTCTCCGATCCCAGCCTGTGGGGCCGGGTCGACGAGGACGGCACCGCGTGGGTGAAGACCGCCGAGGGCGAACGCCAGGTCGGCTCCTGGCAGGCCGGCGACGCCGCTGAGGGCCTGGCCCACTTCGGCCGCCGATTCGACGACCTGGCCACCGAGGTCGCCCTGCTGGAGGCCAGGCTGGCGGCGGGCGCGGACGCCCGCAAGACCAAGGCCGCCGCCATGACGCTGGCCGAATCGCTGCCGACCGCCGCCGTCATCGGCGACATCGAGGGCCTGGCCCGGCGCCTGCAGGCTATCGCCGAGCACTCCGAGGAAGCGGCCGCGCACGCGAAGGAAGAGAAGGAGCGCGCCCGCCACGAACACACCGAGCGCAAGGAGGCGCTGGCCGCCGAAGCCGAGAAGATCGCTGCCGAGTCCACCCAGTGGAAGGCCGCGGGCGATCGGCTGCGCGAGATCCTCGAGGAGTGGAAGTCCATCCGGGGAGTGGACCGCAAGGTCGACGACGCGCTGTGGAAGCGCTACTCCAAGGCACGCGAGGCGTTCAACCGCCGCCGCGGCGCGCACTTCGCCGAACTGGATCGCGAGCGCGCCGCCGCGAAGGCACGCAAGGAGGAACTGTGCGTGCAAGCCGAGGAGCTGTCCAGCTCCACCGACTGGGTGAACACCGCGGGCATCTTCCGTGACCTGCTCGCCGAGTGGAAAGCCGCCGGGCGGGCGCCGCGCGAGGCCGACGAGGCGCTGTGGCGGCGCTTCAAGAGCGCGCAGGACGTCTTCTTCGCCGCGCGCAACGCCGCGGTCTCCGAGCGCGACGCCGAGTTCGAGCAGAACGCGGCGGCCAAAGAGGAACTGCTGAAGGCCTACGCGAACATCGACCCGTCCGCAGGCCTGGACGCCGCCCGCAGCGCGCTGCGCGAACTCCAGGAAAAATGGGACGCCATCGGCAAGGTGCCGCGCGAACGCATGCAGGAACTGGAGGGCAAGCTGCGCGCCATCGAGAAGCGCGTCCGCGACGCCGCCGACGCGCAGTGGCGGCGCACCGACCCGGAAGCGGTGGCACGCGCCGCGCAGTTCCGCGAGCGCGTGGCGCAATTCGAGGAACAGGCCGCCAAGGCGCAGGCCGCGGGCAATGTCCGCGACGCGGAGAAGGCGCTGGAGCAGGCCAAGCAGTGGCGGGAGTGGGCCGAGGCCGCCGAAGGCGCCGTCAGCAACCGCTAGGCGGCAGCCTCGCCTCCGCGCTGCTGCCGGCGCGAAGCCTGGTCAGGATTCGCCGGTGAGGCGGCGGCGGTCGCGTTCCTCCGCGGCCGCGGCGGCGTTGCGCCGCTGCTCTTCGGCGGCCAAGTGCAGCGCGGTGCGGCTCCACACCACGCGAACCCAATGGAAGGTGAGCACGATCGCCACGATCGCGCCGAGGATCAGGCCGATACCGGGGCCGGCGCCGACGTAGTTGCCGAGCCCGGGGGTCTGGCGGTGCCAGATCGAGAGGACGCCGAACACGCTGGCAACGGCGCTGCCCGCGACGGCGATCCAGGCCAGCACCCAGCGGCGGGTCATCAGCGCCAGCGTCGAGAATCCGATGCCGAAGACCACGACGAACCATACGAAGACCCGCGAGGGCAGCCCGATGTGCTCGGTGCCCGCGACGTCGGTGTTCAACAGCACGTCGAAACCGCGTGCCGCGCCCGCGTGCGGCAGGACCAGCGACAGCAGCAGCAGGAACACCGCTCCCGCCACGACCATGGCGCGCACGCCCGGGTCGATCTCCCCCGCGATCCTGCGCTCGACGGCGTCGAGATCGTCGCGGAATTGTTCGAAGTCGTTGGTGCTCTCGACCGAGCTCACTGAATCCTCGTTTCGTTCGTCGTCGCCGCTGGCGCTCGCGGATTCCCCTGGCTGCCGCGGGGTATCCCCGGACGCGCCGCGCTCGTCGTCGCCGGACACGGGTTCGCCACCGTCGGCGCCGCGCTGGGCGTCGCCTTCGTCGTCCGGCCTGGTGGTCATGCGCCGCAGCCGGTCGAGCAGCCCGCGGCCGCCGGTTCGGGAGCGGGCGCGCCGATACGGGGCAGGCCAAGGCCCACGCCGATGGGCTCGGTCTTCGGCGTGACACCGCGCTCGTGCGCGTCACCGGCGCCGGTGCGGCGATGGGTCTTGACCACGGCGTCGGCGAGCAGATGATGCGGCGCGGCGCCGGTGATGTCGACGGTGACCAGATCGCCGGGACGGATCCGCTCCGCGGTGTCCCCGGGGCGGAAGTGCACCAGTCTGCCGTCGCGGGCGCGGCCGCTCATCCTGGCAGTCGCGGCGTTCTTCTTACCTGCCCCCTCGGCGACGAGCAGCTCCACCTCGGTGCCGATCAGCTCCTTATTCGCGGCCAGGGAGATCTCCTCCTGCAACGCGATCAGCCGGTCGTAGCGCTCCTGCACGACGGCTTTGGGCAGCTGATCGGGCATGTCGGCGGCGGGCGTGCCGGGCCGCTTGGAGTACTGGAAGGTGAACGCGCTGGTGAAACGCGCACGCCGGACCACGTCCAAGGTTTCCTGGAAGTCCTCTTCGGTCTCACCGGGGAAGCCGACGATGATGTCGGTGGTGATCGCCGCGTGCGGCATCGCGGCACGCACCTTGTCGATGATCCCCAGGTAGCGGGCCTTGCGGTAGGAGCGCCGCATGGCCTTGAGCACCCGGTCCGAGCCGGACTGCAATGGCATGTGCAGCTGCGGGCAGATGTTCGGGGTGTCGGCCATCGCCTCGATCACGTCGTCGGTGAACTCGGCCGGGTGCGGCGAGGTGAAGCGGACCCGCTCCAAGCCCTCGATGGTTCCGCACGCGCGCAGCAGCTTGGCGAACGCGCCGCGGTCGCGCGGCTCGTCCGGGTCGGCGAACGAGGCGCCATAGGAGTTGACATTCTGGCCGAGCAAGGTCACCTCGAGCACGCCCTGGTCGACCAGTGCCTGCACCTCGGCGAGCACGTCACCGGGGCGGCGGTCGACCTCCTTGCCACGCAACGAGGGCACGATGCAGAAGGTGCAGGTGTTGTTGCAGCCGACCGAGATGGAAACCCAGCCCGCGTAGGCGGACTCGCGCTTGGCGGGCAGCGTGGAGGGGAACGCCTCCAGCGACTCCAGGATCTCCACCTGGGCTTCCCGGTTGTGCCGCGCCCGCTCCAGCAGGACCGGCAGCGAGCCGATGTTGTGCGTGCCGAAGACCACATCCACCCACGGCGCTTTGCGCACCACGACGTCGCGGTCCTTCTGCGCCAGGCAGCCGCCGACGGCGATCTGCATGCCGGGCCGGCCCGCCTTGATCGGCGCCAGGTGGCCTAGCGTGCCGTAGAGCTTGTTGTCGGCGTTCTCGCGCACCGCGCAGGTGTTGAACACGACGAGATCGGCCGTCGCGCCGGGCGCGGCCTTCACGTATCCCGCGTCCTCCAGCAGGCCCGACAACCGTTCGGAATCGTGCACGTTCATCTGGCAACCGAAGGTGCGGACCTCGTAACTGCGTGCTGTGCCCTCGGCGGGCGCTGGAGTCAACACTGCCTGTCCGATCGAATCCACCCATCCAGGGTACGGGGCCGCGTCCGGCGGGTTTCGCGGGCATCGGCGCAGGCTCGCGGGCAAATTTTCGGCTGTCCCTGGCACCGGCCGCAAGGTTACGCTGACGTGTCAAATCGGCGCGGCGAGACGGTGTGTCGCCGAAACCCGGGCAAATCCCCGTTTTTTGCTTAAGGTCTTGACCATGACCGATGACGCCGCCATCCCCGACATGATCGGGGAAGCTCCTGCCGGGGCCGTCAGCGCCGCCACCAGCGCGCCGCCGATGATCTCGATGCGCAATGTGGAAAAGCACTTCGGCGACCTGCACGTACTCCAGGACATCAACCTCGAGGTCCCCAAAGGACAGGTCGTCATCGTTCTGGGCCCCTCGGGTTCCGGTAAGTCGACGCTGTGCCGCACCATCAACCGCCTGGAACCCATCGACTCCGGCGACATCGCCGTCGATGGCGTCCCGCTGCCCGCCGAGGGCCGCGCGCTGGCCGCGCTGCGCGCCGACGTCGGCATGGTGTTCCAGTCGTTCAACTTGTTCGCGCACAAGACGATCGTGGAGAACGTCATGCTCGCGCCGATCAAGGTCCGCAAGATCAAGAAGGACGCCGCCCGCACCCGCGCCATGGAACTGCTCGAACGGGTCGGCATCGCCAATCAGGCCGAGAAGTACCCGGCCCAGCTCTCCGGCGGACAGCAGCAGCGCGTCGCGATCGCCCGCGCGCTGGCGATGAACCCGAAGGTGATGCTGTTCGACGAGCCCACCTCGGCGCTGGACCCGGAAATGGTCAACGAGGTGCTCGAGGTGATGGTGTCGCTGGCCAAGGACGGGATGACCATGCTGGTCGTCACCCATGAGATGGGATTCGCCCGCCGCGCCGGAAACCGGGTGCTGTTCATGGCCGACGGCCAGGTGGTGGAGGACGCGCCGCCGGACGTCTTCTTCACCGCCCCGAAGTCCGAACGCGCCAAGGACTTCCTGGGCAAGATTTTGAGCCACTGACTGCCGGACACAGCGGCCAGCAACACCCACGAGAGGGAGAAAATTCGATGAGGATCAACCGTGCCCTGCGAATCGGTGTCGGGGCGATCGCCCTGGCACTCGCCGCCGCGACCGCCACAGGCTGTGGCGGCGGCGACGACAAATCCGCCCTTGACCACGCCAAGGACGGCAAACTCACCGTCGGGATCAAGTTCGACCAGCCGGGTATGGGCCTGCGGAACAAGGATGGCTCCTACAGCGGTTTCGACGTCGAGGTGGCCAAGTACGTCGCGGGCAAGCTCGGCGTGCAGCCCGAGAGCATCACGTTCAAGGAATCCCCGTCCGGCCAGCGCGAGACGCTGATCGAGAACGGCCAGGTCGACTACATCGTCGCCACCTATTCGATCAACGACCAGCGCAAGGAGAAGGTCGACTTCGCCGGTCCGTACTACGTCGCCGGCCAGTCGCTGCTGGTGCGCGCCGACAACAATGCCATCAACGGCCCCGACGACCTGAAGGGCAAGAAGGTCTGCTCGGTGAAGGGCTCCACCCCGGCGCAGAACATCAGCAAGAACTTCCCCGACACCCAGTTGCAGGCCAACGACACCTATTCGCTGTGCCTGGAGGGTCTGCGCGCGGGTTCGTGGGACGCGGTGACCACCGACGACATCATCCTGGCCGGTTACGCCGCGCAGAGCACCGGCGCGTTCAAGGTGGTCGGCAAGCCGTTCACCACGGAGAACTACGGCATCGGGCTGAAGAAGGGCGACAAGGAACTGCGCGACAAGATCAACGACGCGATCGAGGCGATGATCGCCGACGGCTCCTGGAAGAAGGCGTTCGACTCGACCGTGGGCGTCTCGGGCTACCAGGCCCCGCAGTCGCCGACGGTGAACCGGTACTGAGTTCCTTCGTCTTCCCGAGCACGGGTGGCCCGGCCCCGACCGGGCCGGGCCGCCCGCCGCACTTCCCCTGACCATCGAAACCCGATCGGAGGGACGCGTCCGTCGTGTTCGACCTGATCTCGAGGTACGACACCGAAATCCTCGAAGCCTTCTGGGTGACCATCCAGCTGACCGTGCTGTCGGCGATCGGCGCGCTGATCCTTGGCACCGTCGTCGCCGCGCTGCGGGTGTCTCCCGTGCCGGTGGCGCGCTGGGTCGGCACCGCCTACGTCACCATCTTCCGCAACACCCCGCTCACGCTGATCATCGTGTTCATGTCGCTGGGCCTCTACACCACGATGGGCTGGCGGCTCGCGGGTGAGGGCCCGGATTCGCTGGCGCAGAACAACTTCCGCTTCGCGGTCATCGGCCTGAGCATCTACACCGCGGCCTTCGTCTGCGAATCGCTGCGCGCGGGCATCAACACCGTGCCGATGGGCCAGTCCGAGGCGGGCCGCTCGCTCGGCTTCGGCTTCCTGCAGAACCTGCGGCTGGTCGTGTTGCCGCAGGCCTTTCGCTCGGTGATCGCGCCGCTGGGCAGCGTGCTGATTGCGCTGACCAAGAACTCCACCATCGCCTCGGCCATCGGCGTCGCCGAGGCCGCGACCCTGATGGCGGAGATGACCGAGACCGAGGCCGCCGTGCTGGCGATCGGCGCGATCTTCGCGCTCGGCTTCGTGATCCTGACCCTGCCGACCGGCCTGTTCTTCGGCTGGCTGGCCAAGCGTTACGAGGTGGCCCGATGAGCTCAGGTGCTTCGGTTCTGTTCGACGCGCCGGGCCCGAAGGCGAGGCTGCGCAACCATGTCTACTCGGTCCTGGTCGCGGTCGCCGTGGCCGCGGCGGTGTGGGTGCTCTACCGCGGGTTCGCCGACAAGGGACAGTTCACCGCCGAGAAGTGGAAGCCGTTCCTGGAGGCCGAGGTCTGGTCGACCTACCTGCTGCCAGGTCTGCGCGGAACGATCGTCGCCGCGCTGCTGTCGATCGTCCTCGCCCTGATCCTCGGCATGATATTCGGCGTGCTGCGGCTGTCGGACCATCGGGCAGTGCGCTGGGTTGCGGGTGCGGTCGTCGAGGTGGCGCGCGCCATCCCGGTGCTGATCCTGATGATCTTCCTGTTCGCGGTGTACTCCGATTACGACCTGTTCAAGTCCGACGACCTCGCGCTCGCCGCGGTGGTCACCGCGCTGACCATCTACAACGGCTCGGTCATCGCGGAGATCGTCCGGGCGGGCATCCGCTCGCTGCCGAAGGGGCAGACAGAGGCGGCCGTCGCGCTGGGCATGCGCAAGGGCCAGCTGATGCGCTTGGTGCTGTTGCCGCAGGCGATCACGGCGATGCTGCCCGCGCTGGTCTCGCAGATGGTGGTCGCGCTCAAGGACTCCGCACTGGGCTACCAGATCACCTACGTCGAAATCGTGCGCTCGGGCCAGCAGCTCGGCGCGGCCGAGCAGAACACCGTCCCGGCACTGATGATCATCGCGGTCATCATGATCGCGCTCAACAGCGCGCTGACCCAGGTGGCGACCAAGCTGGAACAGCGACTGCGGGCACGCAAGCGCGGGAAGGGCGCAGGCGCCGTCGTCGCCGCGGACTCGATCATCACCGACGCGGCGCCCGGCGTCGACATCGGCACGAAACCGTGAATTCGAGAGGTACCCGAGGTCCGGGCGCGACACCGACTTCCACCAGCGACAACACATCACGATAATTCAGCCGCAATCACGGCATTCGTGGGTGATTGTGGGCAAGATCTGGGCGCAGGAACGCCTGCCAAGAGGTTGGGTGGGCGTTCCTCACGTATCCGAGCTGACCACAGTCAGTCGCCCTGTTCCGTGGCCGCGTCGCTCGACCAGGCGGTTCCACCCCCTCTCCAGCGTTCTGGGTGCGCCGCCCAGTACCGGGCCACAACACCATCGATCTCGGCTTGCAGGCGCGGCTGGCCCGCTTGCTCCCGGAGTTCGGTAGCGACACGCGCCAAGGTGTCCAGGTCCGCCCTGCTCGCCTCTCGAAGGATCGACTCGACTTCGGCGAGTTGCTCAGAGTTGAGCTTGCTGCGCCACGGGAGCCGCCTCATTGCCTCATTCATGAGGTAGCCGCCCACCGGGATGCGCGGTGCAAGCATCCGGCGGCTTCCAACGTGCTGAGCGCCGCCTGTCTCTGCCTGCACTGCACAGAGTTGTTGTGCAAGTGGATCTGCAACAACCGGTGCGCCTGCTCGGTCGTAAGCGAGCCCGGCTCGAAACCGCAGTGGTCGTAGTACGGGTAGTCATTCGGATCGTCCGAGCCGTTCTCGAAACGGACCATCACCCGCACAGTGTCGTCATCGACGTTCATGGCTTACCCCCACATCATTCGGTGCCTCGAAACCAGAGGGAATCGCAAACTCTTCGTGAGGATCCACGCTGAGCCGGTACATCACTCTGTCGCCGGTGAATCCGGTACGCGTCGGATAAACGGGCTCAACCAAATCGGAGGTGGCGACCGCGATAGCGACCCGCGACCCAGATGGCGGAGACGATCGGCGCGGGGGGGACCGCTCACGGGCTTGGTCTGATGTCGGCACGCCTTCCGCCCCGCAGTGGCGAATCATTGAACGCGTCACAACAGGCGAAGTACTGGCGGCCGTCAACGAGCCCGATGCTGCCACCGATGCATTCGTCGACGCTATCCGGTCTGCCGAACAGCATCGGTTGCCGCACCAGATTCAACGAACCATCCGCGCCACCATCAAGACCGGCATGCACGAGTTGACCAGCGAAGCGCAAGCGGCCCTGCAACGCATTCGATCACTACTGGTACCCCAAACACAGCCCGTTGATACACCTCGACGGTCCAAGCCGGTCAGGCGTTCAATGCGGTAACCAGGAGCCGCGCCAGAAATCATCACGTCCAGCGACAGGAGATGGGTGCGGCCATGCTGGCACGGTGGGGCGGCTCGCCACGACCGATTCACTCGATGGGGTCGATGAGATCGTTGTCGACGCCCTGGTCGGCCAGTGCCGCCTTGACCACACGGTAGGCCGTGGACTGGCCGTAGCCGCGGCGGGCGAGCATGCCGACGAGGCGGCGAATCGCCTTGTCGCGGTCCAGTTCTCGGGGCAGGGACCGCATTTTGCGGCGGACCAGCTCGGCGGCGCGAGATTCCTCGTCGTCGGCGGTGATCCCCGCGAGAGCGGATACGGCATCCGACTGCGCGACACCTTTGCGCCGGAGTTCCTGAGCCAGCGCCTGCTTGCCTTTGCCGGAGAAGGTGTGGCGGGAGTGTACCCACTGCTCGGCGAAAGCGGCGTCGTCGACGAGGCCGACCTCGGTCAGGCGATCGAGCGCCCGTTCGCTCACGTCGGGCGAGTACCCCTTGGCGGCCAGGCGCCGGGCCAGCTCGGCTCGGCTGCGAGCACGGACGGCGAGCAGGCGAAGACACGCATCTTTCGCCTGCTCGACCGTCCCGCCTTCGGATCCGGCCGCCACCGGATTCGACGCGGTGCCTTCAGATCGTCCGGAATCGGCCGTCCACGGGCCCGTGGACCCTGTCCCGGCCCGGCGACCGCGACGGGACCCGGTCGAACGCGCCCGCTGCGGATCGGACGCGTTCGACCGAGTTCCCATGGTGTCCGGGGCAACCGAACCATCTTCGGCTCTCCGGACCGGCTCGGGTTCCTGCTCGCCGGGCACGACGTCGGCCGACCGGCCGGATACGGCCAGGAGTTCTTCCAGCCGACGCCGCATCTCCCGCACAGCGTCCGGCCGCGGCTGCCCGGGAGTGTCCCGCCCCTGCCCGGGCGAGCGCCGGCCGTGCATCGGCTCAGAAATCGGCGGGCACCTCGGCAGCGTCGGCGGCGGTCACGTCGGCGCCGATGCCGAGCTTCTCCTTGATCTTCTTCTCGATCTCGTCGCGGACGTCGACATTCTCCAGCAGGAACTTGCGGGCGTTCTCCTTGCCCTGACCGAGCTGGTCGCCCTCGTAGGTGTACCAGGAGCCGGACTTGCGGATGAAGCCCTGCTCGACGCCCATGTCGATGAGCGAGCCCTCCTTGGAGATGCCGTGTCCGTAGAGGATGTCGAACTCGGCCTGCTTGAACGGCGGCGAGACCTTGTTCTTCACGACCTTCACGCGGGTACGGTTGCCCACCGCGTCGCTGCCGTCCTTGAGCGTCTCGATGCGGCGCACGTCCAAGCGCACCGACGCGTAGAACTTCAACGCCTTACCGCCGGTGGTGGTCTCCGGCGAGCCGAACATCACGCCGATCTTCTCGCGCAGCTGGTTGATGAAGATCGCGGTGGTGCCGGAGTTGTTCAGCGCACTGGTCATCTTCCGCAGCGCCTGGCTCATCAGGCGGGCCTGCAGACCGACGTGGCTGTCGCCCATCTCGCCCTCGATCTCCGCGCGCGGCACCAGCGCGGCCACCGAGTCGATGACGATGATGTCGATGGCGCCGGAGCGCACCAGCATGTCGGCGATCTCCAGCGCCTGCTCACCGGTGTCGGGCTGGGAGACGAGCAACGCGTCGGTATCGACGCCGAGCTTGCGGGCGTAGTCGGGGTCGAGCGCGTGCTCGGCGTCGATGAACGCCGCCACACCGCCCGCGGCCTGCGCGTTGGCCACCGCGTGCAGCGCGACGGTGGTCTTACCCGAGGATTCCGGACCGTAGATCTCGACGATGCGGCCACGCGGCAGGCCGCCGATGCCGAGCGCGACGTCGAGCGCGATCGAACCGGTGGGGATCACCGAGATAGGCTGGCGCGCCTCCTCGCCGAGGCGCATGACGGCGCCCTTGCCGAAGCTCTTCTCCACCTGGGCCAGCGCGAGCTCGAGCGCCTTGTCCCGGTCGTACGCCTGTGGTGCCATGTCCTGATCCCCTTTTCGACGGGTGAGTCTCGTTCTGTGGTTGGCGCCTACAGTAGAGCCCGGCACCGACAAGTTCTGTCGACAAGACTAGACGAACAGGTGTTCGAGTCAAGCGACGCGCCCGCCGACACCCCGCACCGTCCGCGCCGTCCTCGGCAAACGCCGCGCGATCACCGCACCAGCGCGATCCGATCGGTATCCAGCAGCGTCTGCGCCTGTTTGAACACGCGCAGCGAGGGCGCCACCTCGACGCCGGTGATCCCGTCCAGCGCGCCGAGCCGCTCGGTGACATATCGGTACAGGTGCGCGGTGTCGCGGCAGATGATCGACGCCATCAGATTGAACGACCCCGTGGTGGCGCCCACGTAGACGATCTCGGGATGCGCCGCCATCGCCCGCCCCACGGCATCCAGGTCGGCCGGACGCACGCGCAACCACAGCGCACCGCGCACGCTATAGCCCATCCGCTCGATCGCGAAGTCGAGGTCGAAGTAGAGCACACCCGCCGCCATCAGCTCGGCCATGCGCCGCGCGACCCGTGGCGCCGTCCATCCGGTTTCGGCCGCGAGCTGGGCATAGGGCGCACGCCCGTCCCGCGCGAGCAGCGCGAGCATCGCCTCGTCCGCCGCGGACAAGTCCACGGGCGCCTCCGGTCCCGCATTCCCCGGACGGAACCGGGCCGGACCCAGCTCCTCGAGTTGAGCGGTGGTGAACAAATGCCGGTAACGCGGCCACTCCTCGTCGAGCGGAAACCGGTGGATCACCTCGTGCGCGGTCAGCTCGCGCACCTGCGGAGCGCGCGGCAGGATGTGCAGCAGCAGTGCGTCGCGCCGTTCGACCGAGCGCGGCCTGCTCACACAGGTCACCTCGGATCCGGTGGACAGCAACGTCACCCAGCTCAGATCCGGAAATCGGGCCAGCGACTCGGCCAGCCGCAGCGCCTTGTCCGGCGTCGATTTCAACCGCAGCATCCAGCGCGTGTGCCCGAGCGGAACGGCGTTCACCTGCCCCGCCACATGCAGGATTCCCCGCTCGCGCAGCGCGCGGTAGCGCCGGGCCACCGTCTGTTCGGAGACGCCGAGGATGCCGCCGAGCTTGGCGAACGGGATCCGGGCGTCGTGCACCAGCGCGTGCACGATCTGCTTGTCCAGCACATCGAGCACGGAGGATTCCCCTGAGTCATCATGACGCATGGGAGGAATCTAACGCGGATTTCCGTTCGGCTAGGGGGATGCATGCGATTACCGCACGCTTGGCGTCGAAATCGTTCGAATCCGCCGTGGAGGCTCCCATGAGGAAATGGCTCCCTCTGTTCACCGCGTGCCTCGGCACGCTCATGCTGCTCATCGACGTCACCATCGTGAACGTCGCGCTACCCGACATCGCCGCTGATCTCGGCACCGGATTGTCCGGCTTGCAGTGGGTGGTGGACGGCTACGCGCTGGCGCTGGCCGCGCTGCTGCTGGTACTCGGTTCGCTCGCCGACCGGATCGGGGCCGAACGCGCGTACCTGGGCGGACTCGTCGTCTTCGCGGTGGCGTCGCTCGCCTGCGGTGTCGCCGAATCCGCGGCGAGCCTCGTCGCGGCCAGGGCGCTGCAAGGCGTCGGCGGCGCGGCCATGTTCGCCACGACGCTCTCGCTGCTGCACGCGACCTACACCGGTCGCGATCGCGGCCTGGCCTTCGGCGTCTGGGGCGCGGTCTCCGGTGCGGCCGCGGGAATCGGAGTCGTGCTCGGCGGGGTTCTCACCGAGGCGCTGTCGTGGCGCTGGATCTTCCTCGTCAACCTGCCCATCGCGGTGCTGGCGATCGTGTTGAGCGCGACTGTGTTCCCGCCCTCGCGCCGCCGGGCGGATCGGCCGGTGGACGTGCCGGGCATGCTCGCCTTCGCGACCGCGGCGACGGCGATCACCTACGGCGTCATCCGCGGCGGCGAGCACGGCTGGACCGACGCGGCCGCGGTGACCGCGCTCGCGCTCGGCGCCGTCGCGACGCTGGTCTTCGGTCTCGTCGAATCCCGCAGCGCCGCACCGATGTTCCCGCTTGCGCTGCTGCGCAACCGCGATCTCGGCGCAACGCTGCTCGGCGCCTCCGGACAGACCTTCGCCGCCTTCGCCAGCACTCCGCTGATCTCGCTGTGGCTGCAGCAGCACCTGCACATGTCGCCGCTGCGGGCAGGTCTGGCGATGCTCCCGATGGCCGCGACCGGGTTCGTGGTGTCGGCCGTGTTCGGGCGGCTGCTGCATGACGTGGCGCCGAAGTGGACCATCGGCGCGGGCTTGGTAGTGCTCGGTCTGGGTACCTGGCTGCTCACGCTGATCGGCGCCGAATCCTCCTGGGTCGCCGTGATTCCCGGATTCGTGGTGATCGGCGTCGGGATCGGCGTCAACGCGCCCGCGCTGGTCTCCGTCGGCATGGCGGCGGTGCCGCCACAGCAGGGCGGCACCGCGGCGGGCGCGGTGAACACCGCCCGGCAGTTGGGGCTGGCGCTGGGCGTCGCGGTGCTCGGCACCGTCTTCCGCGGCGTGGCCGGTGCCGCGCAGCCGATGACGTTGCCGCACTTCGTCGCCGGGCTGGACGCGGCCTTGGCTGTCGCGGCCGCGGTGGGCGTCACGTTCGGACTGATCGCGTTCGGGCTGTTCCACCGGCAGCGGGCCGACGTCGGCCCGGCCGCAGCCGAGCAGCACGTCGTCGCCGCCTGACCGCGATCCGCTCGAAGCGACAGCGACCGGAGGCGCCTCGCCACCGCCGCGTCAGACGATGCGGCGGTGGCGTTCGGCGTCCCTACCGCTGGGGCAGCACCGACTGGTCGCCCGGCTCACGCGGACCGAGGATGCGGCGGTCGGACTCCTCGATCCGGACGTCGTTGATGCTGGCCTCGCGCCGGGACATCAGCCCGTCCGGCGCGAACTCCCACTGCTCGTTGCCGTAGCTGCGCCACCACTGGCCCGAGTCGTCGTGCCATTCGTACTGGAAACGCACGGCGATGCGGTTCCCTTCGAATGCCCACAGATCTTTGCGCAGTGCGTATCCGTTCTCGACGGACCACTTCCTGGTCAAGAACTCCACGATGGCGGCACGGCCGGTGAAGAACTCGTCGCGATTGCGCCACACCGAGTCCTCGGCATACGCGGCGGCGACGCGCTCGGGATCGCGGGTATTCCAGGCCTCTTCGGCGGCCTGCACCTTGAGCTCGGCCGATGCGGCGTCGAATGGCGGTAGCGGAGGTCGCATGGGACGACTCCCTTCTCATAGACAGATTTCACGGATTGACGGGCGAGAGCTCGGCGGCTCCCCAGCGCAGCGCTCCCCCACGCCGCTCGACCACTTCCTCGACGGTGAAGTCGAGGCAGCACTGCGCGCCGGTGGCGAAGGTATCCGGCGCCCAGACCAGTTCGGCCGTGCCGGTCAGCTGGAGGGCCGCCCCGGTGGCCCAATCCGGGATCAGAATTCCGCACCGGGGATTCACCTCGATGTTGCCGAGCGTCATGAACATCGAATTGCCCCGGTAGTCCGGCCAGCGCAGCCGCGTGGGCGAAAGCACCTGCAAGAAGCCGGGATTCCCGCCGCGATGGGAGGCGTCCGCGTTGCCGTCCGCGTCGGCCGTCGCAATGAAGAACGTGTCGGCCGCCGCCACCGCGGCCTGCTGGCCGGGGTCGAGTTCGCCGGTGCGCCGGGCCGTCGACACCCCGGCTTCCGGCAGGTAGCTCTCGACATCCCGGCGCGAGATGTACTTCGGGCAGTTCGAGTACACCTGGTCGGTGACGATGCGCAGGCCCGCATCCTCCGGCGTCGATCTGCCGTTGACCCGCATCCGCCTGCGCCGCTGCGGTTGCATGGCGATCATGCCGATGCCGGCGTGGTGGGTCAACGTATCGTGCAGCGGATCGGCCGCGGCGGGCCGGGCGCCGACCACGATCGTCCGGTCGTCGACCGCGTGCACGAATCCCGGCGGGCCGACCAGCTCACTCGCCCACAGCCGGCCCGCCGCGTCGGCGGCGGCGACCACCACCATCCGCTGCTCGGCCAGGAAGCCGGCGGCGACCGCGGGGATGTCGGGGCGGATCATGCGGCCGACCCGCTCAGCGATGTGCGCCTGGCCCATCCGGCGCTGGACGGCGACCTCCCCGGCATGGAACGGCTCCATCACGCTTCTCCTGTCGCTTCGCGGCCGAGAGATCAGAAGAACCCGCAGGTCGGGACAGCGCCGCTGGGGGCAGGCGCGGATTCGGCGCCGCTGGGCGCGTAGACCTCGAGCCGAATGCCGTCGGGGTCGGTGAAGAAGATCCCACCGGACGCCACGCCCTCGCCGTGCGCCACCACCCCGTCGTGGGCGAAAGTGACCGACAACTCGCGCAGCACCCGCTCCACCTCGCGCACGTGGTCGATGGTGTCGACCTGGAACGAGAGATGGTGCAGCCCCGGCGTTTCGGGGGAGAACCTGCCGTCGCTCTGCTGCCACAGCGTGACGACGAGCTTGCCGTCCGCACCGAGGAAGGCCCAGCGGCGCTCGGCGTCGGCACTCGCAGCGAGCTGTTCGAAACCGAGGGCGCGGCGATAGAAGTCCACCGAGCGATCGAGATCGGAGACGTTCAGTCCGATGTGCCCGGTGGCGAGCTGCGGTGCGGCGACTGCGGTCATGGTAGTCCTCCTCGGAATGTTTAACCGGCTTTATCTGTTTGCCTGGTTAGAACCTACCGATAGCGCGACAACCGTGTCAACCATCGAAATAATTTTTACTGGTTAGAGAGGAGGTGGTGGCAGTGCCCACCGACGCGGACTCGATACCCTCGGGTATGCCCGATCCACGCCCCCACCTCGGTGAACCCCTGGCGCTCGATCTGCTGAACACGCGCTGGATCGAGGACGGCCCGCAGGATCTGCTCACCGACGTAGCCGGACTGCGCATCTGGCTTGCGTCCGCGGGCCTCGCCGATCGAGCCGGCGCCGACGAGGCCACGCTGACCGCGGTGCTGGCCGCCCGCACGGCCGTCTATGACGTGGTCGTGCACGCCTCCCACGACGCGCTCAACGAGGTGCTCGCGCACGGCCGAATCCGACGCGCACTCACCGAATCCGGGCCCGCCGATCTGGTGGAGGTTCCCGAGAAACCCTGGCTGCCCGCCTGGCTGGCCGCGGACAACCTGGTGGAACTGCTGCGCGCCGCGCCCGACCGAATTCGTCAGTGCGCGCACCCGGAGTGCGTCTTGTTCTTCTACGACACCTCGAAGAACGGAACCCGGCGCTGGCACTCGATGGCCACGTGCGGCAACCGCACCAAAGCGGCCCGGCACTACGCGCGGAAGGTTTGAGGCGCGGAAGGCTCGCGGCTCAGAACAATTCGTCGAGCAAGCGGTAGTACTCCAGGCGGCTCTCGTCCGGCTCGGCCAAGCCGTAGGCCGCGAAGAAGGCGGTCACCTCGGCGTCGCCGAAGTCCTCGCGCAGATCGCGCACGGCCAGCGCCAGATCGCGGTAGCGATCGGCGACGCCGAGCGCGCCCAGATCGAGCAGGATCTCGCCTTCCAGCACGTTCGAGGGGGTGAAATCACCGTGCGCGACCACCAGATCCTCCTGGTCCGGGCGCTGCGCCAGCAGCCGCGCGAGGATCTGCGCCGGAGTAGAGCCGCGATTGTCGTCGTCGAAGTCGTCCGGATCCACGAGGTCTTCGATCACGTGGCGGCGCGCCTGCGCCAAGATCACGTCGAGCCGGCCGTCGAACGGGCACTCGTCGACCGGAATGCTGTGCAGCCGCCGCAAGACCGAGCCGAGCACGGTGCCGATCGAGGCCGGATACGCGGCGCCGGCTCGAGCGGCCAGGCTCGGCGCGCTCGCGTCGGCCAGCAGCAACACGTCGTCCTCGAACGCCGCCACCTCCGGCAAGCGAATCCCGCGGCCGCGCAACCAATGCAGGCGTTCGTGCTCGGCGACCGCCTTCGGTCCGCGTTTGAGCCAATAGGCGCCGTTGACCAGCACGACGTCGCCGCTCATGCCTTCGTGCTCGTCCGACCAGGTCGGCCCCGCGCCGAGCAGCGCGCCGATCGTGGGCGGCAACGGAATCGGCCGCTCGGCCAGGGTGCCCAGGGCATCGCGGGTGGATTCGATCTCCTCGGGTTCGCCTTCGGCGAGGCGCAGCCGGATCGCCTCCGTCAGCAGCGCGTGCGCCTCCGAGAGCTGATTCCGCTCGGCGAGCGCCTTGCCCAAATGCTGGAGCGCGAACGAGAGCACGTCCGGCGCGGCCGCCCGCGCGTGCTCGACCGCGCGGCGGTAGAGCGTCTCGGCCGTACCCGCGTCACCGCGGTAGCGGTAGACGTCGCCGAGGTTGATCCACACGGTGATCCTGCGTCGCTCGGTGTCCACCAGTTCCAGCGCGCGATCGAGGTGATCCAGCGCCTCGTCGTAGCGACCGAGCAACATCAGCTCGATACCGGTCTGCCGGAAACCCGCGAAATCGACGGGACGAGCCTGCGCCACCCGCGCGGCGAGGCGCTCGGGGTCGTGCGGAATCATCCGCCGCCGCTCGTCGAACCGGTAGAGCGGCCCGTCGTTCTGCTCGACCCGGCCGGGCGCGTTCACCAGCGCACCTTCGGCACGTCGAACTCCGCGCACAACGCGCGCCACACATCGCGGGGATCGACCCCGGCCTCGATGGCGTCGGCTCCGGTGCGTCCGCCCAAGGCGGGAATCACGTGGTCGGCCAGCAGGGCGTCGCCCCGGGCCACACCGAACTCGGTGTGCAACAGTTCCTGGAACTCGGTCAACCGCACCGTACCGAACTTACTCGCCTCCCACGCGTCCCCAAGTCAGTGGCACGCACGTGCCGGTCAGGGATGGACAGGCTGGAGAATCCGGTGGCACAGGTCGACGGGATCCGGGAGCGGGGCATGCGCGGCGGCTGCTTCGGCGGCTCTGGTGTAGCCGGGGTCGGCGAGGATTTCCTCGACTGCGGCGCGCAGAGCGCCGGGCGACAACGGGCGGACAACGATCGAACTACCTTGGCGGGCAGCGCGATTGGCCAGCTCCCACTGATCGCCGCCGCCGGGAACGGTGACGATCGGGACGCCGGCCGACAGCGTCTTGGCGAGCAGGCCGTGACCGCCGCCGCCCACCACCACGGACGCGTGGGTCAGGAGTTCGTCTTGGCGGCCCAGCCCGGCCGTCGCCCATGGGGGAAGATCGGCCGGTGGCGGATCCAGCATCGAGATCGCCACACGGACGCCGGTGCCGTCCAGTGCCTCCAGGACGGTCTCGACCATGCGCGCGACGCCGGTGTGCGCGGTGGAGGGAGCGACCATGACCAGCGGCCCGTCGCCAGGAGGAAGTTCCAGGATCGCATCGGTCGGCTCCCACAGCAGCGGACCGATGACGTGAGCCGCTTCCGGCCAGTCGGGGCGCGGCACCTCGAGCGCGGGCAGCGTGGCGATCAGACGCGCGTCGGGGCCCGGATCGAGGGCCGGTAACCCGACACTCTCGCGTGCCCGCTCCCGCTGCCGGCGGCCGTGGCGAAGAGCGCGGGCGGTCATGCCGCGCAACAGGCCGTCCCGCATCCGCCCGTACAGGCCCGCGCCAGGAGCAAGGCCACTTCCGATGGGGGGCAACGCCTTCGACGGCAGATACAGCGGATGCGGGGACAGCTCCACCCACGGCACGCCGAGTCGTTCCGCGGCCATCCCGCCGCCCGCGGTCAGCACATCGGAGACGACCAGCTCGGGCAGCATGGCGCTCAATTCCGGCAGGATCTCGGTGGAGACATGCGCGGCCCGCTCGTGGATACGCTGCCCGGCGTCGGTGTCGTCGTCCACCGGCCGCGGTGCCAGACCCTTGAGCCGACGCACGCCGATCCCGGCCGCCAGCGCCGAGTCGAACCAGCGCGGACCGGTGAACAGCACCGGCTCGTCACCGGCGGCCAGAAACCGCAAGCACAACGCGATAGCGGGGAACGCATGCCCGGGATCGGGTCCTGCGACAACGGCTACTCGCATCCGCCTAGCCTGCCACACGGCCACTCGGGCCGGATGGCACCCGGTCGTGGCGCGTCCGATGCCTCGGTGACCACTCCGGCCACCGTGGTGCCATCGTCCACGCCGTAGGTCCGGCTCGCGAAACGCGGATCAGCCGCCGAAGTAGAACAGCTCGAAGCCGACCGCGTGCTCGGCGGGGAAGCCGTCCTTAGGGCCGGTCGCCCGCTCCACGACGGCACGAACCTGATCGGCGACGGGCTCGGGGCTCAGTGCCTCGAGGTAGCGGCGGTGTTCGGCGAGTGAGGCGGCGGCCTCGACGAGAGTCTGCGTGACGTCGACGGCGTGCGTGGCGATCGGTCCCACGACCGCCGCCCAGCGCGCCGACCACGGTTTCCACTCGGCGATCTCCGGAAAGATCCACTCGTTGCCCGCGTCGGAGACGGCGTCCAGGGCGGCCCGGCCGACGGCGCGGTGATCGGCGCTGTTGGCGTAGCCCGGCGCCCAAGTGTCGCCGAAATTGAACAGCACCACCATCTCCGGCTGATGCCTGCGGATCGCGGCCGCCAAGTCGCGGCGCAGTTCCAGACTCTCCTGTACTCGACCGTCCGGGTAGCGGAGGAACTCCACCTCGTGCACGCCCACCACCTTGGCCGACGCGATCTCCTCGGCCTCGCGCAGGGGGCCTGCCACCGCTGGCTGCAAACCGGCGATACCGGCCTCTCCGCTGGTCACCAGCACATAGCGAATGTCCTTGCCCTGCCGGGTCCACCGTGCAACCGCGGCGGCGGCGCCGTACTCGATATCGTCGGGGTGCGCGACGATCACCAAGCCGCGCTGCCAGTCTTCCGGAACTTGATCCACGAGGGATCATTCAAGCATTGCCGTCCCGGTAACCGGCCGGGCGACGCCCCGACCGACGCCGCCCGGCCCCGCCTGTCGTTACAGCTTGCTCACCGTCGACTTGTCCGAGCCCGACACCGCCTTGTACAGCAGGTACAGCCCGAACACGATGGCGCTGATCACGAGGATCGGGAACAGCCCCTCGAGCAGCGCCCCGATGACGGCCAGCGCGATCCAGACGACCGCGACGACGCCGATGATCTTCCACAACATGTGATGCCTCCCAGAAGTCCGTTTCCGCTTCGAGCATGACACCTGACCCTTCGCGAATCAGCAGGTGAGACGGGATATCCGGGATAAATCAGGGTTCACCCCTACACCGCACCGTGGTCGGCGTCGGGGCCGCACCGCGGGCTCTCGCCCGGTAGGTCCGTCGATGCCCCCGGCTGGCGATCTCGTGCTCGCAGGACGAATCGAGAACCCGGTTTCGACATGGCGGACCGTGTTCTGCTGGAGAGCCGATTGTCACGATGGGGCGTTGGCGCGGGCGGTGCCACGCTCCTCGTGCTCGACCATGCGGACATGCGGTCGGCAGGTGGCGCCGTACCGGTGCCCACGGAGGTGGCTCGAGCGGCACTGTCGGCGGGCACGCAGAAGGAGACGACGAGATGACTCCGGCACACACGGATCCGCATCTGGCCGCGGTTCGGCCGGTGCGACCACGAACGCCGCAGGGATGCGAGGAGTGCCTACGGCTCGGCACCCCGTGGGTCCACCTGCGGCTGTGCCTGACCTGCGGTCACGTCGGCTGCTGCGACTCGTCTCCGATGCGGCACGCCAGGGCACACGCCGGCGCTGAAGGTCACCCGATCGTGCGCTCGTTGCAACCCGGCGAGGATTGGCGCTGGTGCTACGTTCACCAGGACTTCGTCTGAGTGATCGGTGTACCGTCGGAAATTACTCGCAGCACCACGCCGATGCCATCGCGCAGGCCAGAGGTTCGCGGCAGCAGCACGCTCGGCCTTGCGATCACCGGCGCGTGATATCACCACAAGATCTCGACGGCTACGGACCGGAGCCCATGAACCAGCGAACGTCGAGTTCCGATGTCGGCGACGCGCTGTCGTCCCTACCGGCTTCGGCGCTGCGCGCCTTGGGCGCAATGTCGGTCCAGCTCTTCGCCGAGCGGCGCGGAGACCAGCAGGACATCCTGCGGATCGCCGCGGAGGCCGTGCCAACCGTCGGATGCTGCCGCACGCTGGCCTGCTATCGGTTGGTCGATGGTGACTACCTGCTCTGCCCGCAGCCGCAGCCACCCCCGCCCGACTTGGCCGCCCAGCTCCGCGCCCAGCATGGTGCGGGCCGGATCCGGCTGCCCCATCGTCAGTGGGGCTGGGCGTTCGGGCTGCGCGGCCGGTCCGAAACGGTCGGCGTGCTGGTCGTCGCCGCCGAGCACGAACCGCCGCAGGAGGAGATCGTCCTGCTCACCGTGCTCACCCAGCTCGCGGACGCCGCGCTGCGCGAACCGGCGTCCGCCGACGCCGTCGACCTCACCGCGATCAACGAACACCTGTCCGCCACCGTGCTGTGGCTCGAGCACCGCACGCACGTGCACGAGGTGTTGTCCAGCGCCGCCGCCTATGGCACCGGCGAGCAGGGCATCGCGGACGCCTTGGCGCAGCTGACCGGCTTGCCGGTCGCCATCGAAGACCCGTTCGGCAACCTGCGAGCCTGGTCGGGGCCGGGACGACCGGACCCCTATCCGAAAGCGCCACCGCAAGAGCGCGAACAATTGCTGCACCGGCTCGCCACCCACAACGCGCCGCTGCGCATTCGCGACCGGATGGTGGTGCTGGTGAAGCCGCGCGCCGAGATCCTGGGCACGCTCGCGCTGATCGACCCGGACAATCGGGTGGTCGACGATCAGGTCTTCGCCCTCAGCTACGCCAGCACGGTGCTCGCCTTGGAGCTGGCACACCAGCGCAACCTCGCCGAGATCGAGCTGCGGTTGCGCCGGGAGCTGGTCGACGACCTGCTGTCGGGCACCGACAACGACAGCGCCTTCGCCCGTGCCGAGGCGCTGGGCTACGACCTGCACGGCGAGCACTACGTCGTGCTCGTGCACAGCGACGACGACGCCATCGCCGACGCGGTCGGCCGAGCCGCGACCGCCTTGGATCTGCATGTCATTCAGGGACGCCATGCGGGCATGGTCGTCCTGATCACCGACCGCCGCCCCGATCCGGTCACGCTGCACCACGCCATCTGCGAGCAGCTCGACACGACACCGGTGACCATCGGCATCAGCGGCGGCTGCGCGCAACCGAGCGACTTCGCCCGATCCTTCGACGACGCGCGCCGTGCGATCAACATCCGGCTGCGGTCACGGATACCCGACGGTGCGACCGCGTTCGACGAGCTGGGCTTCTATCGTCTGGTCGACGCCGCCCGAGCGGACGGGCAAGTCGAGCAGTTCATGCGTGAGTGGCTCGGCGTCCTGCTCGACTACGACCGGGATCACCATGCCGACCTGGTGTACACGCTGAGCCAATATCTCGAATGCGGTGGCAACTACGACGACTCGGCCGCGGCATTGCATATCCACCGCAGCACGCTGCGCTACCGCCTAGGGCGTATCCGGGAGCTCACCGGGTTCGATCTGCGCGATGTCAACACCCGGTTCAACTTGCAAGCGGCAACGCGCGCATGGCAATTCCTGTCGCCGGTCTCGCCGCCGACCTGGCGCGGCTCGGGGAACTGACCTCCGGCCACGACAGGCGTCGACCGACCCGGTCGCGCCCGGGTGGACCCCCTGGCGCGGCCGGTCCGGGCGACCCCGGTCAGCGCATGGGGCGCTCGGGGTCCTCCATCCCGTCGGTGCGGCGGTCTTCGTACGGAGTGACGTCTGGCTCCTGCATACCGAGATCGGCCGAGTCGACAGCGTACGGGTCGGCGATCGGTTCGGGCTTGATCCGCATCGGGTCGCCGGTAGCGGGCATGCGCAGCGTCTCCTCTTCGCTCTCCAGGTACGTGCGCATCCGCGCCATGCCGGCATCCTCCTGCTCGGCGCCGATACCGCGGCGCTCGTCCGAGCGGAGCATCCCGGTCTCGGCACGCGACCGCTGGTCCGGCAGCGGCTGCCGGCCGTAGATGTCCCAAGCGGCGCCGTCCGGGTCGATCTGGTAGTGGTCGAACAGTTCCTGCTCCGCCTGCGGACTGATCTGCCCGTCATGGTCCAGCTGGGGCGCGGTCTTCACCGCCTCCTTCTCGACCTGCACCTGCAGGACGGCCGAGTCGGCGCGATGCTCGGCTCCGGCCAGCGGGACCAGGGCGTCGGGGCTGAACAGCCCGGTGGACACCGCTACCCAGGTGGGCGAACCGGAGTTGTTGTCCACGTAGACCCGTTTGACCTTGCCGATCTTGGCACCGCCGGGGTCGTACACAGAGCTGCCGATGAGCGTTTCCAGCATTTCGGTCATGGGTTCCTCCGCAGTTCGTTCGGTGCGATGCGCAGTCCGAGAGAACGCGGCTGTACACCGCGCGTACCGAGAAAGGGGGTCAGTCGCTTGTGGATCGATCGGCGCCGGGTCCGGCGTCGACGCGCTGTGTCCTGCGCGCCTTTCGCACCGGGTCCTCGGCGGATTCACATGCCAGGTAGCGGCTGATGTCCAGCCGCTGGGTATCCTCGTCGAGCAGCGATTGCCGGTGGGAAACATCGAGCATGACGTGCTCCTACCCAGTTGTGCATGGTCCCGGCCCTCCGCCGGGTCTGGTCGATCAGCTACAGGGTGGCAACTACCCCCCTTCTCGCCGATCAAACCGATCCAGCAGGGAATCTACTGAAGTCATCAGAGCGGAATTAGCTCAACAGCAATCTTTTCGCTATCCCACGGTTGTCATGATGGGCCGCAGGATGCGCACCACTCTTGATCAGGATCAGCCCCGCGAGCCTGCTGTGGAACCGGAAAATCTTGCCCCGATGGTCGACTTCGCCGTCGGTCGCCAGCGAGATCGGTTCCTCGGCCACCCGGACCTCCAGCCGGGAGACTCGCCGGTGCACGTAGGTGGCGGAGTACCCGAGCGTTCCTGTGAACGTCGCCGAGATCAGGCGCAACCGCGAGAACGGGACATCAGCTCGGAGGTAGCGCACGTCGAGGGTGCCGCCGCGCAACCGCGGGCGCGACATCGGGATCTGGTCGGCCGGCTGGTAGGTGCCGTTTCCGACGAACAGCATCCACAGCGCGGCGCGGTTACCGTCCACGGTGACCTGCAGCGGCTGGGCGCGGAACAACACACGCACCATGGCGATTCCCGCGGCAGGCCACTTCCCGACGCGGCGCTGCCAGCGCTCCCGGATCCGGACGAAATCGGGATACCCGCCGAGGCTGGCGGTGTTGACGAAGGTTCGTTCGCCGGCGTCGAAACGCACCTCGGCCACGTCGACGCGGACCGCATCGCCCGCCTCCAGCGCGGCGAAGGTCACCTCAGGGTCCTCCACCCCGGCGTCCCTGGCGAAATGGTTCAGTGTGCCGCCCGCGAAAACCGCGAGCGGCAACCTGTGCCGCACCGCGTACTCCGCGACGGTGGACACCGTTCCGTCGCCGCCCACCACGCCTAGCGCGACGATGTCGTCGCGCCGCACCATGTCCTCGACCCGCGCTTCGACATCCTGCGCGCCGCCGATCTCCAGCACCGCGGCGGCGGGCAGCCGCTCACGCAGGACGGCGAGCGCGTCGTCGCCCGCTCCCGCCTGTGGGTTGCCGATCAGCAGGAGTCCGGCGCCGCCGCGCAGCGGCTCGATGTGTTCGACCGGTCCGAGTGTGGCGGGTTCGTCGTCGCGCACCGCCCACCACCGTCTGGTGACCAGCGCGACCGCGCCACCGAACAGCGCACCGGCGACGACATCGGATGGCCAGTGCACGCCGATGTGCACCCGCGAGTAGGCGACCGCGGCGGCGACCGGAGCCACCATGGCGCCCGCCGCGGGTGCTTCCAGTGCCAGCCCCGCGGCGAACGCGGCGGCCGAGGCCGAATGCCCGGACGGGAACGACGACGACACCGGCGCAGCGACCAACCTGCGCACGAAAGGAACGGACTCGTCCGGTGGACGGCGGCGCGGGAACAGCGGCTTGGCGATGCCGTTGGCCACGCCGCTGGCGACTCCCAGCGCGAGCAGACCACGTAC
The DNA here is from genome assembly GCF_040681325.1 of Nocardia sp. NPDC051787. Classification (NCBI taxonomy): domain Bacteria; kingdom Bacillati; phylum Actinomycetota; class Actinomycetes; order Mycobacteriales; family Nocardiaceae; genus Nocardia; species Nocardia sp. NPDC051787. The sequence goes on along the minus strand of NZ_JBFAYO010000008.1, from coordinate 147,272 downwards.
CGCACCGCGACGAGTCTCGCGGTCTCCGGCGACGAACAGAACCGCGCCGAGCGCGATCCACAGGCGGTTCTTGTCGGCCGCGGTGCTCGAGCCTTTCAGCACCCGGTCCGCCGGCGTCGGCCGGACGCGCGCGCTGCGGTCGACCAACCAGCGATCCAAGCCGCGCGCCACACCGGCGACATGCACACTGTCGCGCCTGCGAGTCGAAAGGAACCGCATCGCCGAAGCCTACCGATTTGCTCGGGCGGCGTGTCCGAGCTGGTCAATTCCCTTGCCGGCGAGCGCCGATCACGTCCGCTGACCGAACCCGCACGCGCACCACCCGGCCGGTACCTCAATTCAGTGCACGGATGTACTCTGATCTTCGAATCGCAATAACCTTGAACGACAAGAAGGAGGGATGGCCCATCAATGCCGATGCCCCATTCAGCACACAGTCATGCACTGAATATCACGTGACGGTCGGGACCTGATGGAACACACGAGCGAGCTGGCACAAGAACTCACGGCGGCAGCACGGCGGCACGGTTCGGCGATAGCGGGGATCGTCGGCTCCGCCGCGCGCAAAGCGTCCTGGGAGGTGCTCGATCTCATGGCCGAGAGCCGCGAACTGGTGGGTGCGGCTCTGCGTGCCAGGGCCGAAGAGCTGCGCGGCCGGGACCGGACGCGCTGAGGTGAATCGATCAGGTCGGTGGTCGCGGCGACGCGGGCACCGATCGGTCGGCGACCTCGGTGAGCGCCTGAGCCCATCCGTCCAGCCGGTCGGAGGCATGCCGGAGATCCGCGACGATGGTGTCGAAGTTGTGCCGCACCACGGTGTTCTCCGGGACCGCGAGAATCCGGCCTGCCGCGGCCACTACCTGTTCGTACTCCGCCACGCCGGTGTCGAGCCTGCCGAGGATGAGTCGCAGATTCTCGGTGAGCGCCACGGCCGCAGGCGAATTCGCGCGCCCCATCGCGGCGAGCCCCTGCTCCATCGCCGTAATGTCGGCGGCGAGCGCGTGCAGCGCCGCCGCCCCCGACGCCGCCGTCTCCAGCATGTCGGCCAACTCGTCGTGGGGCAGTCGCCGCGAGCGGGCGATCTGCGTGCCGAGCCCGTGCAATGCCTTCTCCGCCCGCACCAGTCGCGCGATCGGCGGACGGGCGTTCGACCACGGCGGCGGCTGTTTGCGCGGGATGAACGCCGCCTGCGGCAGCGGAGCGCCCCGCAACCGCAGATACCGGCGGGTGCTCAGGGCCGCGCCGGTCACCAGCGCGACCGCGCCGCCGCCTACCATGACCACGGCCCAGACCGGCGCCGAAATGACCACGAGCCCAACGGTTCCCGCCGTGGTGAGACCGGAGACGGTGCCGAGCTGAAAGCTGCGGCGGCGAACCCTGCGGCGGCGGCGCAACTCCCGCTCCCGCGGATCGGCCCAGCGCCGCACCGCGACCAGTGCGTTCTCGCCGACTTCACGAATGCTGTCCGGCAGGCTACCCGGCTGCGGCGCGAGCGCGGCTTGCGCCCGGATCAGCGCGGACCCACGCGGGCGCCGCGTTTCGATCCGCCGCTCGCGAAATCCACTGCCGCTCATGCCTTCTCTCCCACCGGTCGCGCGCATCGGACGGACTCGGGTCCGACCTGGCCGACGGCCGGCCGGTCGCAGACCCATGCCATGTCCTTCAGTGAAGCAGCCCCCACCGACACATCCTCGCCGAATGTCCGTCCGCGGGCTACTGCTGCGCGGCCTGCCCCTTGTTCATCTGCGGCTGAGCCGCATTGGGCTGCGCCGGAGTGATGGCGGTCTGGGCGCCACCGGCGGGCAGCTGGTCGCCGCGCATGGACGCGCGGATCTGTTCGAGCTTGCTGTGGCCCGCCATCTGAATGCTGGCCTGCTGGACCTCGAGCATGCGGCCCTGCACCGAGTTCTGCGCGAGTTCGGCGGCGCCGAGCGCGTTGGCGTAGCGGCGCTCGATTTTCTCGCGCACCGCGTCCAGGCTCGGCGTGGTGCCCGGCGCCGACAGGGTCGAATCCATCCGCTGGAGGGACGCGGAGACCTGCTCCTGCATCTTGGCCTGCTCCAGCTGGCTGAGCAGCTTGGTGCGCTCGGCGACCTTCTGCTGCAGCAGCATCGCGTTCTGCTCCACGGCCTTCTTGGCCTGGGCCGCGGCCTGCAGCGACTGATCGTGCAGGACCTTCAGGTCCTCGACGGACTGCTCGGCGGTGACCAGTTGGGCGGCGAACGCTTCGGCGGCGTTCGTGTACTGGATCGCCTTCTCGGTGTCGCCCGCCGCGGTGGCCTGATCGGCCAGCAACACGGCCTGGCGCGCATTGGCGTTGAGCTTCTCGACCTCGTCCAGCTGCCGGTTCAGCTTCATCTCCAGCTGACGCTGATTGCCGATGACCGACGCGGCCTGCTGCGAAAGGGCCTGGTGCTGCCGCTGGGCTTCCTCGATAGCCTGCTGAATCTGGACCTTCGGATCCGCGTGCTCCTCGATCTTGGCGTCGAAGAGGGCCATCAGGTATTTCCAGGCCTTGACGAACGGATTAGCCATCGATTGATCCCGCCTCCATCTGACATGCCGCGCCGGGGCGCGACTCCAGTGCGCGACCGTCACGCACTCGATATGTGCCTATCCTCCACCATGTGGCACCCGGGCCGGGCGAGCCCGGCCCGAACGACGCCTTATGGAGAATCTATCCGCTTTTCGCATCGGCCCGCAGCCTTGTCGCGACGGCCACGTCTCATGCCCCGTCACATGCCCTTCACCAGAACCAGCATGTCCGCTCTCGGCGCGGGAATGACGATCCTGGTGTCTTCGGCCAGCGGCAGCGGCCGCGGGGAAACCCCGGCCGCCGACATGGAGGCGGAGGCCGATGCGGGCTCGGCGGCCCCCGCGGGCTCGGCGGCGGTCTGCTCCGGCTCGGCGACCGCGGGCGCGGCGGCCTCCTCCGCGGGCGCGCCGACCGGCAGTCCGTCGGCGCCCGCCATGATCGTGCTCACATCCCACAGCACCCGCGACAGCGGCACGTCCAGCGCCTCGCAGATGGCGGCGAGCAGTTCACTCGATGCCTCCTTGCGACCCCGCTCGACCTCGGAGAGATAGCCGAGGCTCACCCGCGCCGACGTGGAGACCTCGCGCAGGGTCCGGTTCTGGGCGAGACGAGCACGCCGCAGACTGTCCCCGATCGCCTCTCGCAGCAGCGTCATCTCGTTCTCCTTCGCTCCCGGTCGCCGGGCCGACGCGATTCGTGACCCCACGCATGCCGTTCTTTCTCGCACAACGTCGGAGCGGGGCCGGTTGGTTCCCACCGGGCACCGTCAATCGCTCCGCCCGGCGCGCCCGGCCGAACCCGTCTCCCGCACGCAGCGCAGCAATTCGGATACCGCCGTGCGTGTTGCGCCGATTCTGATCGTCCACCGGTCGCCGGGGAGTTTCAACCGCACCACTTCGGAATGGTCCGGACCCGCGATGCCGAGGAAGACCGTGCCCACCGGGTGACCGTCCTGCGAATCCGGGCCGGCGACGCCGGTCAGCCCCACACCCCAGTCCGCGCCGCATCTCGTGCGCGCGCCGACGGCCAGTTGCTCGGCGGTGCTGGCCGCCACCGGGCCTTCCGTCGCGAGTACGTCCGCGTCGACGCCCGCGAGACTGTGTTTGAGATCGGTGGCGTACACCACCAGCCCGCCCCGTAGTACTGCGCTGACGCCGGGAACCCCCGCGATCGTGGCGGCCAGCAGACCGGCGGTCAGCGATTCGGCGGTCGCGACGGTTTGCCGCACTGTCACCAGAGCCCGCACGAGGTCGGCGGCGGGCACCTGGGCGACGAGCGGATCGGTCATGCGCCGCGCGTCCGGCCCGGTGCGCCGGCGAACCACACCCTGGCCGCCTGGCCGACGTAGTCCAGCCCCGTCACCACCGTCAGCGCGACCGCCGCGTACATCAGCGCCATCCCGAACTCGGCGAACCAGCCGGACAAAGGCAACAGCAGCAGGGCAATCGCCAGCGACTGCACCAGGGTCTTGAGCTTGCCGCCGCGTCCGGCGGGAATCACCCCGCGCCGCACCACTACCAGCCGCAGCAGCGTCACGCCGATCTCGCGACCGCAGATGACGAGCGTGATCCACCAGGCAAGGTCACCGAGCAGGGACAGGCCGATCAGCGCGGCCCCGATGAGCGCCTTGTCCGCGATGGGGTCGGCGAGCTTGCCGAAATCCGTGACAAGACCGTATTTGCGTGCCAGTTGCCCGTCGAACCGATCTGTGATCGCGGCGAGGCCGAACAGCGCGGCGGCGGCGATCCGCCAGCCCGCCTGATGACCGCCGTCGACGAACAGCGCCACGACGAACAGCGGCACGATCGCGATGCGCAGCATGGTGAGCACGTTCGCGATGTTCAGCAGCGGCGCCCCCGTCTCGGCCTGGGCGGTCGCGAACCCGGGCCGGACCGGGCCCGGCGCGCTCCAGGGACGGTCCGTCTCCTCCGGTTGCACACTCATGCCTGCGCCTCGCTGGCGCTCGGCTCCGGCACGAGCGTGCGCACAGCTGCGTCCTTGATTCGCTCGCTACGCTCCCTCATTGCCCGCGCCTCGCCCGTTATTGCCGCCTCGCCCGCGGCCTGCCGCGTCATGGCCGCCTCGTCATCGCGGCGCGCTGCCCGGCGCGATGCGGTGAGCGGAACGGCTGGATCTGCGGCACACGATCAGACTATCGGTAGCCGGCCCGACTACTGTGCACCCCATGACCTCTCGGGGACCACTAGGTGGTTCGACAAGCGACGCGCACCCGGGCGCGGCCTCCGCCGCGCAGAACTCCGTCCCGGTGGTCCGACGCGCCCGAACCTCCGACGTGCCCGAGATCAAGCGCCTCGTCGACGTGTACGCAGGCCGCATCCTGCTGGAGAAGAACCTGGTCACGCTGTACGAGGCGGTCCAGGAGTTCTGGGTCGCCGAACTGGACGGCCGCGTCGTCGGCTGCGGCGCGTTGCATGTGCTGTGGGCCGATCTCGGCGAGGTGCGCACCGTCGCGGTGCATCCCGACGTCAAGGGCAGTGGTGTGGGCAAGCTCATCGTGCAGCGGTTGATCGCCGTCGCGCGCGAACTCGAGCTGCAACGGCTGTTCGTGCTGACCTTCGAGGTGGAGTTCTTCGGCAGGCACGGTTTCGTGGAGATCGACGGCACGCCGGTCACCGCCGAGGTGTACGCGGAGATGTGCCGCTCGTACGACACCGGCGTCGCGGAGTTCCTCGATCTCAGCTATGTGAAGCCGAACACCCTCGGCAATACTCGAATGCTGCTGACGCTTTGAGCCCGTCCTCACAGGAAGCGATACCCGTGCCGATCTTCGCCGTCCACTACGTCTACTCCGAAGCCACCGCCGCAGGTCGCGACGCCCACCGGCCCGAGCATCGCGCGTGGCTGGCCGGGCTGCTCGAGTCCGGCACCCTGCTCAGCAGCGGGCCGTACCCGGACGGGTCCGGCGCGCTGCTGATCTTCCGGTCGGAGGACGCGGGTGCGTTGAAGAACCTTCTCGCGCAGGATCCGTTCGCCCGAGAGGCCCTGATCGACGACGTGCGCGCGGTCGAGTGGGCGCCGGTGTTCGGCGCCTTCACGTCCTGATCCGCTAGCGCCCGACCCGCGCGCGTGTCCGGAGCAGGCTCGCGATCGTGGCGACGACCAGGATGGTGAGGATGACGCCCAGGGAGACCGGCGTGGAGATCTCCGGGGCCGCGACGTGCTCGCCGCCGTTGATGAACGGCAACGTGTTCTCGTGCAGTGCGTGCAGGACGAGCTTCACGCCGATGAACGCGAGGATGGCCGCCAAGCCGTAGGACAGATAGACCAGCCGGTCGAGCAGTCCGCCGATCAGGAAGTACAGCTGCCGCAAGCCCATGAGGGCGAAAGCGTTCGCGGTGAACACGAGGTAGGGCTGCTCGGTCAGGCCGTAGATGGCCGGGATGGAGTCCAGCGCGAACAGCAGGTCGGCGAAGCCGATGGCCAGCAAGGCCAGCAGCAGCGGCGTGACCGCGCGGCGTCCGTCGATCCTGGTCACCAGCCTGTCCCCGTCGTACTCGTCGGTGGTCGGCAGGATCCGCTTGGTCAGCGCGACGATGCGGCTGTCGCGCTTCTCCTCGACTTCGACCTCGTGGCCGCTCTCCCGCAGCAGCTTCACCGCCGTGTAGACGAGGAACAACCCGAACAGATAGAACACCCAGCTGAACGCGCTGATCGCGGCCGCGCCGATGCCGATGAACACGCCGCGCATCACCAAGGCGATCACGATGCCGATCAGCAGCACCTTCTGCTGATAGATCCGCGGCACCGCGAAGGTGGACATGATGATCAGGAAGACGAACAGGTTGTCCACCGAGAGCGCCTTCTCGGTGACGAAGCCCGCGTAGTACTCCCCCGCGTAGGTCGTGCCCCATTGCCAGGCGACCACGCCGCCGAAGGCCAGCGCCAGCCCGATGTAGACCGCGGACCAGAATCCGGATTCCCGGAACGTCGGCTCGTGCGGGGTGCGGACGTGCGCGAAGAAGTCGAAGATGAACAATCCGAGGATCACCGCGATGGTGATCACCCATTCGAGTGCGGTTACCTGCATGCGGTGTGCCGATCGGAAGCGAAGGTCATGTCATCCATAATGCCCGTTTTGTCCGTTTGACTAGGTAGCGGGGTAGTTGCCAACCATGATTCCACATGCGCTACCTCAACCGTCATCACCAGTGGCCGACCGTGACCGACGCCCTACCGCAGCGCTGAACACCGTTGAGCTGTACCCATCGAGCGCACGAGAGCGGAACCGCACCGGGGCGGCGGCGGAAAGCAGGTTCACAACACCGGAATCGGGTGTTAGTTTCGATAGCAACGAAAATCACAGGAGAGGCAAAGCGATGACCGGGCCGGTGCGGCGACAGCTGTCGCCGAGTGGTGCCCGGCAGTCGTGCACCCAGGCTGTGCTATCCGCATCCTCCGCCCGGGATTGGCGGATGAGCGTGCGGAGCGGCCCCTGAACGTGTCTTGCGCAAGGACCCGTGCGGAAAGGGGCCACCCGCGGCGAAGCGCCTCAGGGGGGCCCTTTTTCGTGCAGACGGACGTAGCTCAGTGGGTAGAGCGACGGTCTCCAAAACCGTTGGCCGGGGGTTCGAGTCCCTCCGTCCGTGCCGGGCCGGGTGGTTGCGCACCGCCCGCCGATCCCTCGTAGCCCAATAGGTAGAGGCGCCGGACCTAGATTCCGGGAGATGCGAGTTCGAATCTCGCCGAGGGAACCATCAGGATCACTCCTGCGGCTCGGCGGGATCGCCGCCCTCGCCGCCACCTCCGCGGATCGACCAGAGCAACCCTTCCAGCTCATCGGGTTTGACGAGCACGTCACGCGCCTTGGAACCTTCGCTCGGGCCGACCACGCCCCGGGTCTCCATGAGGTCCATCAGCCGCCCCGCCTTGGCGAAGCCGACGCGCAGCTTGCGCTGCAGCATGGAGGTGGACCCGAATTGGGAGGTGACCACGAGTTCCACCGCCTGCAGGAAGACGTCGAGGTCGTCGCCGATATCGGGGTCGACATCCTTCTTCTCACCCGGTTTGGCCGCGGTCACGCCGTCTTGGTAGTCGGGCTCGGCCTGATTCTTGGTGAAGTCGACGACGGCGTGGATCTCCTCGTCGCTGATGAAGGCACCCTGCAGGCGCGTCGGCTTGCCCGCGCCCATCGGCAGGAACAACCCGTCACCCATGCCGATCAGCTTCTCGGCGCCGGGCTGGTCGAGAATGACCCGCGAGTCGGTCAGCGACGAGGTCGCGAACGCCAGCCGGGATGGCACGTTGGTCTTGATCAGACCGGTCACCACGTCTACCGACGGACGCTGGGTGGCCAGTACGAGATGGATGCCTGCCGCACGGGCCTTTTGGGTGATGCGGACGATCGCGTCTTCCACGTCCCGCGGGGCGGTCATCATCAGGTCGGCCAGCTCGTCGACGATGGCGAGGATGTACGGGTAGGGCCGGTACACCCGCTCGCTGCCCAGCGGCGCGGTGATCGCACCCGACTTCACCTTCTTGTTGAAGTCGTCGATGTGGCGCACCTTGTTGGCCTGCATGTCCTGATACCGCTGCTCCATCTCCTCGACCAGCCAGGCCAGCGCGGCGGCGGCCTTCTTCGGCTGCGTGATGATCGGCGTGATCAGGTGTGGAATGCCCTCGTAGGGTGTCAATTCCACCATTTTCGGATCGATCAGGATCATCCGGACCTCGTCCGGCGTCGCCCGTTGCAGCAGCGACACCAGCATCGAGTTCACGAAGCTCGACTTACCCGAACCGGTGGAGCCCGCGACCAGCAGATGCGGCATCTTGGCCAGATTGGCCGAGACGAACTCGCCCTCGATGTTCTTGCCGAGGCCGATCACCAGGGGATGGTGATCCGTGCGGGTGGAGGGCGCCTTCAGCACGTCGGCCAGCCGGACCAGCTCGCGGTCGGCGTTGGGTACCTCGATGCCGACGGCGGACTTGCCCGGGATCGGTGCGAGCAGCCGGACGTTCTCAGTCGCGACGGCGTAGGCGATGTTGCGGGCCAGCGCGGTGATCTTCTCGACTTTCACGCCCGGCCCGAGTTCGACCTCGTAGCGGGTGACCGTCGGACCGCGCACGAAACCGGTGACCGCCGCGTCGATCTTGAACTGCACCAGTACCTCGGTGATCGCCTCGATCATCGATTCGTTGGCTGCGCTGCGCTTCTTGGGTGGGTCGCCGTCGGTCAGCAGCGACAGCGGCGGCAGCGTGTAGTCGCCCTCGACTTCGCGGTCGGTGACGAATTCCAGCTGCTTCGGCGGCGGTGGGGTCTGATCCTCGACCGCCGCGGCCGGACGCTGCTTCTTCGGCTTCGGCTTCGCCGCGGGTTCCTCGACCGCGATCGGCTTGGCGTCACGCAGCGGCGGTTCGCCGAGCATCTCGGTGGCCGCGTCGGGGTCGCCGAACTCGTCGGGCGGATAGTTCTCGGCGGGCGTGCGACCGCGCCGTTTGGCGCTGGTGCGGTGCACCGGGAAGCCGTCGGCGTCGTACTCGGCCGAATCGTAGTCCCGGTAGTCGCCGTATTCGTCGCCCCCGCGCTCGGTGCCGAAGTACTGGCGCAGCTTGGCGGGCACCTCACGCACCGTCGTACCCGTCACCAGCAGCAGGCCGAAGACGATTGCCAGCAACAGGATCGGTATCGAGAGCCAGGCGGTCAGTCCGTTGGTCAGCGGGCCGCCCACCACGAAGCCGACGAAACCCGCTGCGCGGGAACGTCCGTGCGCATCGGTGGGGGCGCCCGCGGCGATGTGCCACAAACCCAGCATCGGCAGGCCGATCAGCAGGCCGCCGAGCACCAGCCGCGGACGGATCTCCGGGCGCGGTTCGGTACGCATCAAGACCACCGCGATTCCGGAGGCCACGAACGGCAGTGCGGCCGAGGCCGATCCGGATATCGCGCGGATGAGGTCCTCGACCCAGTGGCCGACCGGCCCGCCCGCCGACAACCACACCGCCGCCGCGATCACGGCGCTCACCGCGATCAGGGCCAGCGCGGCGCCGTCGCGCCGATGTCCGTGTTCGATCTCCCCGGCCCGGCTCAACGTGCGGGTGGTCGCGCCGAGGCCGCGAGCCAGCATCGTCCAGCCGCTGCTGATACCGCGACCGATCACCGCGAGCGGCGCCGTGTTCGAGGTGCGGCGCACCGGACGCCGGGTGCGCGTGGTTCGCCCGCGAGGCGCGGCGGGCGTACGGGGCGCCGCTGAGCGGGGCGTGTCCGCGCGAGACCGTGCCGTGGTGGTCCTGCCCCGCGCCGCTCCCGCCCGCGCCCGAGTCGTCGTGGTGCTGCGGGACTTACCTGCCATGGCCCCCAGGCTAGCCTGTTCCGCCTCTGCGGGTCTTCAGGCCGTACGAGTCGGTGACAAGGGATTTGCGTTCAGGTGCGATCAGATCGTTGCTGCGATCACACCGAGCGGTCCAGGCCGAGCACCGCGCGGACGGCGTCGGGAGGACCGGCAGTCTCCAGGCGGACCTCGTTCCGGCCGAAAGCGTGCAGTAACAGCTCCGAGGGCTGGCCGGTCAGCGTGACCACGGTGTCGGACCCGGACCGCGCCCTCGTGCGTTTGCCGTCGGGTGTCGCGAGTTCGACCGTGACCGGTGCCTTGCGATAGGACGTCGATGCCATTTTGCGCACCACCGACCACAGTTTGTCCTGGTCGGCGGCGGTGAGTCCGCGTGGCTGCCAGCCCGGTTCGGCGCGACGCACGTCTTCGTGGTGGACGAACATCTCCGGCAGATTGGCCAGCGCGTCCACCGGGCGCAGCGGCGACCACCACGGCGGACCCGTGCGCACCTGGTCCAACAGCGCGGGGAACGGCTGGTTCGCCGCTTTCGCCTGCACCCGGGCGAGATATCCGGCCAGGGGCTTCAGCAGGATGCCAGGGGCGGCGTCCGGCCGCCGTTCGCGAACCACCAAGTGCGCGGCGAGGTCCCGCACGGTCCACTCACCACACAGCGTCGGCGCATCCGGCCCCGCGGCCCGCATCGCCTCGACGAGCCCGCGACGTTCCCGCTGCGCAAAAGTCACACGTCGACCATACCCAGCACCCGGCCACGGCTACAGCCACCGCGCGGTGGGAAACACCGAGCAACGCGAGTCCGGCGCCTACTCGAAGATCAATTTTCTATACCACAGGGTCTGTTCCTCCCCATGCCGGGAAATCTCCGGCTAGCGCAACGAGAGTCGGCTCTGTACCTTGTCTCTCGGTCCATCGGGTCGTGGGCCTAATGACAAGAAGGGGCAAATCCTCCGTGAAGAAGTTTGCTACCGGTGTGGCCGCGTTGGCGGCGGCGGGTACCGCGCTGGCCGTCAGCGCGCCCGCAGCGCACGCCTACACCAACAACTACGGCGCCATCGCGCTGTCCACCTCCACCGGGACGATCGGGTACTCCTACGACTACCCGGATTCGGCTGCCGCACAGCGGCGCGCCGTGAGCTCCTGCGGCGCCGCGGACTGCCGGTCGGTGGTCTGGTTCCGCAACGGCTGCGGCGCCGTGGCGTACTCCAGCGGCAACGGCAGCTGGAGCTGGGGGTACGCGTCGTCACGACGCGGCGCTCAGGGCCAAGCCCTGCGGCACAACGATTCCGACGCCTACATCGTGCACTGGAACTGCACGTCCAACCACGGCTGATGCCCGGTATTCGAGTCGAAGGAACCATCGTGAAGCACCGCACTTTCCGGACCGCCGTGGCTGTCGTTCTCACCGCAGCGGCCTGCTCGCTCACCGCCTGCGCCTCCGGCGACGACTCCTCGTCGCCGAGCACCGACGCCCACCCCAGCCATGCGGCGGGCGAATTGGAAGGCGGCTCGGACAAGGGCGACAAGGAGGCCGGCTCCGCGCCGACCACTCCGTCCTCGCCCGCACTGGCCAAGCCCACGGTCCAGCAGCTGAACGAGCGGCTGCAGAAGGCGTTCGATCCGAACGTGCCCAACGCGGAGAAGATCAGCTGGATCCAGGCCGCCGAGCAGGATCCCTACCTGGTCGCCAACCTCGTCGATGCCGCGAAGAAGCAGAAGGTCACCGTCGAGGTGACCAATGTGGGCGACCCGAAGGACGGCAAGCTCAAGGCCGACGCCAAGGTCACCATCGACGGCACCCCGGTGGACGACGCGTTCATCCAGTTCGTCTCCGAGGGTGGCCAGTGGAAGGTCGACCACACCTTCGCCTGCAACATCGTCAAGAGCGCGAAGATCGAATCCGCGGCCTGCCAGGAGTAACCGCGCACGAATCAGCGGAAAGCGCCGGATAGCCCCTGCTATCCGGCGCTTTTCGTAGTTCGGGAGATCAGACGCCGATAACCGTCGGCACGATCATCGGACGACGCCGATAGGTATCGGCCACCCAGCGCCCGACCACCCGTCGCACGCCCTGCGCGATCCGATGGGTATCCGTGATGCCCTCGCCCGCCAGTCGCAGCAACTCGGCCTCCACCAGTTCCGCCGCGTCCAGCAATGCGGTCGGATCGTCGGAGAAGCCACGCCCGCTGAGTTCGGGTGTGCTGACCGCCTTGCCGGTGGTCTCGTCGATGGCGACGGTGATCGCGATGAAACCGCCCTCACCGAGCACCAGCCGGTCCGACAGTGTCGACTCGCCGACATCGCCCACCGACAGCCCGTCGACGTACACGTGCCCGACCGGCACCCGGCCGACGATCGAGGCGATGCCGTCGACCAGATCGACCACCACGCCGTCCTCGGCGAGCACCACCCGGTCCTCGGGCACACCGGTCGCCACCGCCAAGGCCGCGTTCGCCCGCAGGTGGCGCCACTCGCCATGTACCGGCATCGCGTTGGTCGGCCGCACCGCGTTGTACAGATACAGCAGCTCACCCGCGGACGCGTGCCCGGAGACGTGCACCTTGGCGTTCTGCTGGGTGATCACCGTGGCGCCCAGCCGGGCCAGGCCGTTCACCACGGCGAACACGGAGTTCTCGTTGCCGGGGATGAGCGAGGAGGCCAGCACCACCAGATCGTCGGCGCGAATGTTGATCTGCCGGTGTTCGCCGCGCGCCATGCGCGACAGCGCCGACAGCGGCTCGCCCTGCGAACCAGTCGAGATCAGCACCAGACGGTGGCCCGGCAGGGTCGCGGCGACGTCGAGGTCGACGACCACGCCGTCCGGCACCGTAAGATAGCCGAGATCTTGCGCGATCTGCATATTGCGCACCATCGAGCGCCCGATGAAGCACACACGCCGCCCGTACTTCTGGGCCACGTCGACCACCTGCTGGATGCGATGCACATGGCTGGCGAACGACGCGACGATCACCCGGCTGCGCGCCTTGCCGATCACCGTGTCCAGTACCCCGCCGATCTCGCGTTCCGGCGTGACGAACCCGGGGACCTCCGCGTTCGTGGAGTCCACCAGGAACAGGTCGACGCCCTCGTCGCCGAGCCGGGAGAATCCGGCCAGGTCGGTGAGCCGTCCATCCAGCGGCAGCTGATCGAGCTTGATATCGCCGGTGTGCAGGGCGACGCCCGCGGGCGTGCGGATGGCGACGGCGATCGCATCCGGAATGGAGTGATTGACCGCGAAGTACTCGCAGCCGAACGGGCCGTGCGTGGTGTGCTGTCCCTCGGTGACCTCGACCAGCTTCGGATGCTGACGGTGCTCCCGGCATTTCGCGGCGACCAGCGCGAGAGTGAACTTCGAGCCGACGACCGGAATATCCGGCCGCAGTCGCAGCAGGAACGGCACCGCGCCGATGTGGTCCTCGTGGCCGTGGGTGAGCACGACGGCGACCACGTCGTCCATCCGGTCCTCGATGGGACGGAAGTCGGGCAGGATCAAGTCGACGCCGGGCTGCTGGTCTTCCGGGAACAGCACGCCGCAGTCCACGATCAGCAGCTTGCCGCCGTACTCGAACACGGTCATGTTGCGGCCGATCTCGCCGATGCCGCCGAGCGCGAACACGCGCAGCCCGTTCTTGGGCAGGGCGGGCGGGACACCGAGACGGTCGTGCGTGGCGATCGCAACCGGCTGCGACGCGGGCGTTTCGGCCCGCCGCCCACCGGAGGCACGTCCACGACGCCGGGACGGCGCCTCCTGCGCCCTGGACCCCGGTCTGGCCTGCGCGGGCTTCGTCTCCTCGGCGCGCACGACCACTTCGGCCTCCACCGTCACCTCGGCGGGCGCGGTCTCGCGCGGTGGCGGCGGCGTCGGCTCGACCGGCGCGGATGGGGCCGGCGCCCCCGCGGGGCGGGATGCGCCGCGGCGGCGACGGGCTAGCGGCTCACTCATGACAGCACCCCGACCTTCCGCAGATCGGCAGCCAACGCTTCGAGTTCGTCGGCGGTGGGCATCAGCTGCGGCAGCCGCGGCTCGCCCACCTCGACCCCGAGCAGGCGCAGGCCGCCCTTGCTCATCGCGACGCCGCCCAGCCTGGCCATCGCGGCGTGCAGCGGCAGCAGCGTGGTGTTGATCTCGCGGGCGCGCACCACCTCACCGGCGGTATACGCCTCCAGCATCGCACGCAGCCGTTCGGGCACGAGATGCCCGATGACACTGATGAATCCGGACGCGCCGACCGACAGCCACGGCAGGTTGAGCGCATCGTCGCCGGAGTAGAAGGCCAAGCCGGTGCTCGCGATGAGCTCGGCGCCCATGTTCAGGTCGCCCTTGGCGTCCTTGACCGCGACGATGCGCGGGTGCTCGGCGAGCTTGCGGATGGTGTCACTGGCGATCGGCACCACCGACCGGCCCGGGATGTCGTACAGGGTGACCGGCAGGTCGGTAGCGTCGGCGACGGCGGTGAAGTGCGCGATCAGGCCCGCCTGGGTGGGCCGGGAGTAGTACGGCGTCACCACGAGCAAACCATGCGCACCCGCGCGCTGCGCGCAGCGCGCGAGTTCGATCGAGTGCGCGGTGTCGTAGGTGCCCGCGCCCGCGATCACGGTGGCGCGCTCGCCGACCGCGTCGACGACGGCGCGCAGCAGGTCGGCCTTCTCCGACTCGGTGGTGGTCGGCGACTCGCCAGTGGTTCCGGAGATCGCGAGCAGGTCGACGCCGCGGCCGACCAGGCGGGCCGCGAGCGCGACCCCGGCATCGACGTCGAGCTTGCCGTCGGCACTGAAGGGGGTCACCATCGCGACACCTACCGTGCCGGACGCGCGCAGCTCCGTTGGCGTCGATTCACCGTTCGTCATGGTCAAAAAGGCTACCCGGTCTGGGACGGACCCTCGACACCCTCGTCGGCGATCGGGCCGCAACAACCGGGCGATCACCCACGGATGACTGCATCAGGGCGCCAAAACCGCCCTTGCCTGACATCAATGATGACGTCAGACTGATGTCATGGATTTGAACAAGTACACCGGACAGCTGCGCGAGAACCTGATCGCCGCCGCGGCGCTCGGCGACGAGAAGACGCAGGCCACGGCGGCGGCGCTGGCCGCGGCGACCGAGAGTTCGGCCCGGTTGGTATTGCTCGCCGCGCTGTCCGAGCTCGCCGCGGAGGTCAGCGCGGCACTCGGCGACCGCACGGTGCACGTGTCGGTCGACGGCACCGACGCCTCCGTCGATGTGCGCAAGAGCACGGCTACCGACGAACCGCCCACATTCGAGGAGATGACCGGAGACATCAGCAGGGTGACGCTCCGGCTCGTCGAACAGATGAAGGCGCGCGCGGAAGAAGCTGCGGCACAGAGTGGTCAGTCGCTGAACTCCTGGCTGTCGAGTGCCGTGCACGGCGCGCTGCGCGACCAGATGCGCGGCTACGGACCGAAGCGCGACACCTGAGTCCGGCACGGCCGGCCGCTCGCGCTACAGCCGCACGGCGAGATTGCCCCGGTCCCCGATCACCACGTCGTCGAGTTCGAGCCAGTCGGCCAGCTCCCGCAGCGCGCCGGTGAGCGCGTGAGCGGTGGCGGGGGTGTCGTACCCGGGTTCGGCGAACGCGGCCGGTACGCGCAGCCGACCGGCGGCGCGTTCGGCGCGCAGGTCGACGCGGCCGACGAGTTCGCCGTCGAGCAGGAACGGGAAGACGTAATAGCCGTGCACCCGTTTGTGTTCCGGCGTGTAGATCTCGATGCGGTAGTGGAAGTCGAAAATCCGCTCGGTGCGGGCACGGAAGAAGATCAGCGGATCGAATGGGCACAGCAGTGCGGCACCCTCGATGCGACGCGGCGTGGGCGCTCCGGCCCGCAGATAGGCCGGTTTTCCCCAGCCCGCCACCTCCACCGGGATCAACTCGCCCGAGTCCACCAGAGCGGCGATGGCCGGCTCGGTCTGGGTGCGCTGCAGGCGGTAGTAGTCGCGCAGGTCGGCCTCGGTGCCGATGCCGTGCGCGGTGGCCGCCCGTAGCACCAGCTCGCGGACCGCATCCTGCTCGGAAACCGAGCGCGCCAGCACATCCGGCGGAATCACCCGCTCTGCGAGGTCGTAATGCCTGGCGAACCCGGCCCGGGAGGCCACAGACAGCGCGCCCGCCGCGAAAAGCTGCTCGCAGATCATCTTGGTGTCGCTGAGATTCCACCAGGAGCCCTTGGGCCGCGGCTTGTCCAGTTCGAGATGGCGCTCCACCTCACCGGCGGTGGCCGCACCCACCTCGGTGATCACATCCAGGATGTCCTTGCCCAAAGTGGGATTGCGTTCCACCACCTTGCGCATACCGGACCAGCGCCCGTGCTCGTACCGCCGCATCCGCCAGCGCAACAGCGGCCAGTCTTCGACCGGGATGAGCGCGGCCTCGTGCGCCCAGTACTCGACGAGCGCCCGCGGCCGCCGCGCGCCATTGCTCCATGCCGCCTGATCCAGCAGGGTGCGATCGTAAGGGCCGATTCGGCTGTACACCGGCGCGTAATGCGCCCGCACCACCGCCGACACCGAATCCAGCTGCAGCAGCTGCGTTCTGTCCAGCACCCCCAACACCGACCGCCGCGTCGCCCGCCCGGGCTTGCGCCCCCCGAAACCCTGCGCCGCCAACGCCGTACGACGCGCCGCCGCCGCACCCATCTTCCGCATGGATCGAACCATGCCATAGGGCACCGACAGTATCTTTTGGCAGCGCCTGCGGCGCTGCGTGTTCGCGGCCCTCTTGTGGCTCGCGAACGGGCAATGCTCGGTCTCGCTTCGCTCGAAAGCAGGAGCGGGGCCATATGGTGGCGTTGGGTGATAACCGCTGGACAAAGAGCCCACGAGACTTCGCCGCAGCTGAGCACGCGAAGCCGCACATTCACCCTCGGCCGTATCCGCTCCAGCCGAAGTCACTCCGGAGCCCAACCTCCACCCGCATCAGGTCGACACGGTGACCGCGCCGGTTGTGTCGATCTCGGTGCGGCGGTCTCGGTCCGACGCGGTCGCCAGTACGGTGGCCAGGATGCTGCGGCCGGTGGGGAGGACGCGGACCGTGACCGAGCCCTCGTTCGCGGCGTCCAGTTCGCGGGTGGCCGCGTCGATCACCTGCTGCCGCACCCAGGGTGCGACGTCCGTGAAACCGCCGTCGTCGAGCAGGACCACTTCGACGCCACGCGAGCGGGCCCCGCGGGCGGCGCTGCTGAGTTGGTCGGTGACCAGCTGGGGAGCCCGAAGGCCGTCGCGCAGCTCGGCTTCCAGGAGCCGGCACTGTTCCCGCTCGGCGGCGGTGAGTTCGTCGCCGTCGGCGATGCGTTCCAGGATCGGACGTGCCACCGCGTCCAGGCGCGCGAGTTGCCGGTTGCGTTCCCCGTTCTCCGCGGCCATGCCGGCCTCGGCGGCGGCGCGCATGGTGGCCTCGTCCCGCAGCAGGCGCAGCGAGCGCTGCGTGGGGCGCATGATCGCCACGAACAGCGACACCCCGGCGACCGTGGCGACCGGCACGATCGAACCGACGACCACCCCCACCCGCAGCCCGGCCACCACACCCACCACCGCGATCACCACGCCGATGCCCGCGACGCCGAGCCAGGCCGCGGCCAGCCGTCCGCGCAGCACCAGCACGGCGAGCACGTACGACGCGGCGAACGCCGTCCACACCTGCTTCGACCAGCCTCGTTCGACGTCGAACGAGGTCAAGATCGTGGCCAGCGGCCCGGAGGCGGCGACGAACACGGTCGCGGCCCAGGGCAGCGGATCGACCGGCGACGCTACGACCACCAGACCGGCCAGGGCCAGCACGATCAGCGCCGCGATGGCCGCGACCAGCGGCGATTCCGAGAAATTCCGGACCATGTACAGCACGATGGTCGCCTCGAGGATGACCAGGAACAGCCACGCCGCCCGGTCGCGCAGTCCGAGCAGATCCCGGAGCCCGAATTCGGTGTCCTGCTCAGCCATTGCCGCCCCACACCAGCGTGACGGTCGTTCCCTCGCCCGGCTGGGATTCCACGAACCCGGCGCCGCCCGCCAGTTGCCGCATGCGGCCGAGGATGCTCACCGAGATACCGAGCCGATCGACGGGCACCTCGCGCAGATCGAAACCCGCGCCGTCGTCGCGGAACACCACGCCAATACCGCCCGCGCTGATCGTCACGGTGACGGTGCGACGCACGTCGCGTCCCGCGACGGTGGCGTGGCGCAGACTGTTGCGGGCGGCCTCGGCGAGCGCGGCGGCGATCGTGCTCGCGGCGGCGACCGGCAGACGCAGATCGTCGAATCCGGCCCAGCGCCGCGCCGTGAACCGGATGCCCGGGTTCACCTCGTGCACGGCCGAGCGCAGGAATCCGATCGCGGATTGCGCGTCCAGCCGGTCCGGTTCGGTCTCCCCGACACGGCATTCGTCGAGTTGTTCCAGGGTTCGCTCGGCCTGGCGGCGCAGCACCGGCGATTCGGTCCCGGCACGCGAGGCGTCCAGCAGGGTGGACAGCACCGCGTCGTGAATCAGCGCGGCGAAGCGCGCGCGTTCCCGTTCCCTGGCCGCCGCGCCCGCGATCGCCGCTGCCCGGCTGCTCTCGATCGCCGACTCCCGATCCACACGGTCGGCCGCGGCCCTGGCGTAGATCACACACCACAGGAACAACGCGCTGAGCCCGGCCGCCCTGGCGAAGTCGCCGAGCAGCGCCAGCGCGGTGGTCTCGCGCAGCACCACCAGGTTCGCCAGCGCACTGAACGCGGCACCGACCATCAGATACCCGACGGCGAGTGGCGGACGCCACGCGAGCACGGCCGCAAGGACGCCAAGCGCCAGGACCCGGTACAGCCACACCGAGGCCGCACCTTCGGCGTCCGGCGCCGCGTACGCGAACGGAACCACCGCCATGGCGGCGAGGAAACTCACTGCCGCGACACCGGCGACCAGCTGGATCGCGCGTCGCCCCAGGGCGATCGAGGCCACCGCGAGCACCGGGAACCACCCGAAGCCCAGCACTACCTCGACGACCGTCCAGCCGACGGACACGAACCGGCTCTGGTCGGCGATCTCCGGTAGCTCGACAACCGCGGCGATCACCCCGGCGACGCCGATGGCAAGTCCCAGCCTGCGCAGGATGCGGTCGGCAGCGCCCTCGGAGGTCTTCTCACGGGACAGCGCGACGACACCGCGGCGCCAACGGCTCGGACGGAGCCAGTCGAGCGGGAGAGAGCGGGGGTGCGACGAGGTGTCCAGCGTGCTGGACGCGGTCATCCGCGCGGATGCCGCTCGGGAACCGGAAGCCATCCGTCCTCCACCGCCCGCTTGTACAGGTCGGTCTTGGTCGGCGCCGGACGACCGGCGTCGGCGTACTTCTGGCGGATCCGGCCGAGATAGTCGTTGACCGTCTGCTCGGACAGACCGGTCAATCGCGCGACCCGCGAGGCCTTCTCGCCGGACGCGTACAACGTGAGCACTTCTTCTTGTCGCGGGCTCAGACCCACGTCGGACAGTTGCGGATCGCCATCGATGGCGGCCGCCCAGTCGGTGGTGACCACCTGTTCGCCGGAGGCCGCGCGGCGCACCGCCGCGACGACGGTGGGCACGTCCTCGGATTTACGCACGACGCCGAGCACACCCGCACGCGCGGCCGAGCGCACCAGGAAGGCATTGTCCGCGCCGGTGAAGACCAAGACCTCGATGCCGCGAGCCCGCAGGGCGCGCACGTTGTCCTCGGGCGAGGACCCGTCCGCCAATCGCAGATCCAGCACCACCAGATCCAGTGGCGCGGCGCCGTCCGCGGCGGCGAGCAGTTCCGGCACGGTGCCCGCGGTCGATACCAGATCGAGGTCGGTTTCCGGCGCAAGCATCGCGGCGAGACCGATCGCGACGGATTCGTGGTCTTCGACCAATCCGATCCGGCGCGGCGCGGTCTCGCCCCCTTCGGCCCACGTCACCTGACTCTCCTATCCCGAGCAATAACATCCCCACCGGAACAACAACCATGCCAGTATGCCGGTCCATGGTTCGGAATGGTCAGACACCAGAAATCGGGGGACGTCCCGAGGCCGTCAGCCCGCGGTCAGGTGGTTCGTTCTGCAACTGCGGTTCATCGCGGGGGCAGGCTTCCCGCGCGGCGGTGCGGCCCAGCCGCCATCGGTCAGACCGGATCGGTGTCGTTGTCGAGCGCTTCGAGCCGTAGTTCCTTGAGCCAGCCATCGGCCGTGCATTCGTAGAATCGAGCGCCGCGCTCGGTGAGGTATTCCGGCCCGAGAGGTTTCGGCTCGGCGGACGTGGCACCGACGCTGTGGCCGAAGAGGGCGAAGACGGCTTCGGCCTTCATCTCGGCCGCCTGCCGGTCCGCGGCCATGAACGCCAGCTCCAGTCGTTGCATCTGTTCGCTTGTTACCTCTTTATAGGTGCCGTCCATGTAGGCCAGGCGTGTCGTCGGCCGACCGTCGTCCATTCCGGTGATCAACCACATCGGTGCGTGATAGTCGGCATGGATCAGCGTTGCCTCCGTCGCCTCGAATGCCATAGCGCCCCCTTCCACTTGGTCGGATCATCGCTCAGCTTACCGCGCGGCGACGCATAACGGACCGACAGCGACTTGAGTTCCATTGCGGGACAAAGCATTTCCCGAGTGATAGCGGAGAATTACTGGGCGGCAGCCTGATTCTGTCGAGCGGCATGCGCGCATCGCATGCGGCATGATCAGGCGCGACGCAATATCGAGGGTGAGGCAGCCCGTGCTGGATCGCCGTGCGCTATACGGGTTTCGAGCCGGGTCGCGCCCTGCGGCGCGCAGTGTGCCAACGCGGGCGGTTGGCGACAGAACAGGCGAGGACCGGCGCGAGAACGACGCCGGACAGTGGCGAGGCACGCCAACTGACCGCCAAAGGCGCTGCCTTGCAATATCATTGGCCGCCAGCGCGCGAAGGCCGATACGCACCGGAGCGGAATGAGATGTCGACGGATGTGACGTGTTGAGCGGTACCGAACGAATGGCAGGTAGGCGAAGCGGAAGACGGAAGCTCTCCGACGATTACATGCCGGTGGGCGCGATTTTGCAGCGTTATCGAAAGGAAGCCGAGGTCGACCTGGACAGGCTCGCCGAGGAGGCCCACCTGTCCACGTCCCTGCTGTCGAAGATCGAAGCGGGGCATCGGCAGGCGACCAAGAAGACCATTGTCACCCTGGCACCCATCCTGAAGATCCCGGAGTCCGACCGGAAACGGCTGTTGTGGCTCGCCGATCCCTACCTGCCCGAGATGAGCCAGCGGCCGGATGGCGGTCGGCGTCCGACGCCCCGTGAGCTCACCGTGCTGGACTCCAACCCGTTTCCGGCCTGCTACATGGCGCCTCCCATGGGACTGGACGGTGCGCTCCATGTGATCGTCGCGACGAACGCCGCCTTCGACAGGTTCTTCCCCGGACTCGAGCCCGGCGCCAGCACCGTCGACTACCAACTGCTACACCGGACGGCAAGAGATGTCTTCGTGCGCTGGGACGAGGACGCGCACCATCTCGTGCGAGCCTGCCGGGCACAGCTGACCGGTTTCGTCACTGAAACCCGGATCGAGGAGATCAAGACGAAGCTGCGTCGCAATCCGGACTTCGATGGCATGTGGGACACTCCCTATCCGCCGAAGCTCGAGTCGAGGGACACCGTGTGGGTTCGCGATATCGGCGACGGAGCCGCGCTCGAAATGTACTTCCGCGTGTCCTGGGATGACAGCCCTTGGCTGCATTACGGGCTGATGCCGGTCGACCTCGCGAGCTACTTGAAGCGCTACCCGGTCGAGTCGCACCTGAAGCAGACCGGCCGCTGAGCACCACGTGCATGGACGAGGTTTTGCACAAAGAGTGCATTGATACCGGGTGCCTCCGCACAGGAGACTGTCTATCCGAGGAGGGCAACGGTCTTCCGCAGTACAGCACTTCGGTGCGGTAGGCCGATCTCGATACGCGGAGGGGAGAGATCGGCACACCGCTCGGACACTCACCGCGACGCCGCTGTAGCCGGCAGGCAGCCGGTGTCACTCCATCAGTTGAGCCGCCACCGTCGCGCCCAGCTCCCAGCACCTCGTCAGATCGGCCTTCGTCGGCGGTCCCATCACCACCACGGGGGCAGCGGCTTTCACCCAGCCCATCCCCGTCGTGACGGTATCGACGCTGCGCTCGGCACCCTCGGTGCCCTGATTGCCGTGAATGTACAGACCGTAGGGACGCCCGCGCGTCGAATCCAGGCACGGGTAATAGCAAACGTCGAACGCGTGCTTGAGCGCACCGGACATGTACCCCAAGTTCGCCGTCGTTCCGAGCAGATAGCCGTCAGCCTGCAGCATGTCGACCGGCGTGCAGGCCAAGGCCGCGCGGCGAACCACTTCGACGCCCTGGATCTCCGGATCAGTCGCGCCGGACACCACAGCCTCGAACATTTCCTGCATATGCGGGGACGGCGTGTGATGGATGATCAGCAACCGGGCCACCCTGCGATAGTATCGGCCGCCGCGGTGATCAGGTGTTGTCGCGCTCGTGCCGTTCCAGCGCGACCGCGCGGCGCATGGCCTCGCGCGCTCTGGTCCGGTCGCCCGCGTAGTCGTAGGCGCGCGCGAGGCGGAAGGAGACCCGCCAATTGTCCGGATCGGCTTCCCATTCGGCCTTGACCGCCGCGAAGAGTTCGTCGGCGGCCGCGCGTTCGATGCGGCCGGACGGGAGGCGCGGCAACGTCGAGGTGTCGAGCTCGAGGCCTTCGTCGTGAATGCGCCGCGCCAAGTGCTGGTGCGCCAGCGCCGCGCGTACGGTGGCCGCGACGATCCAGACGCCCAGCAGCGGCAGGATCAGGACCCCGACGCCGATAACGACCGCCGCCACCTCGCCGGAACCGATCAGGCCGAACGCGATCCGGCCGAGTAGCAGGAAGTAGAAACCGAGCACCAGCACCAGCGCCGCGATCAACGCGACGACCTTGACGACCTCCGCGCCGCCCTTCGGCTCGACCGGTTCCGCGCTGCTCACGACCGCTCCTTGCCGGGGCGGGCCTCCGTGGTGCGCGACCGCGCGCGGTGTCCTCGGTTGACTTCCTGGTCCTCGGCTGCGGCACGAGCGAGCGCTCGGCCGTGTCCATGGTTCACTCGCTGACGCTCGCTCACAGGTCCAGGAATGGATCGAGTCCGACGGTCAGGCCCGGACGCTTCGCGATTTCACGCACGCCGAGCAGCACACCGGGCGCGAAGGACGAGCGGTCGATCGAGTCGTGCCGGATGGTGAGGGTCTCCCCCTGGGTGCCGAACAGCACCTCCTGGTGGGCGACGAGACCTGCCAGACGTACCGAGTGCACCCGCACCCCGTCCACGTCGGCGCCGCGCGCGCCCTCGAGCTCGGTGGTCGTCGCGTCGGGGTTGCCGCCGAGGCCCGCCTTGTCCCTGGCCGCTGCGATCAGTCCCGCGGTGCGGTAGGCGGTGCCGGACGGCGCGTCCGCCTTGTTCGGGTGGTGCAGCTCGATGACTTCGACGGAGTCGAAGAACCGGGCGGCCTGCTCGGCGAAACGCATGGACAGCACCGCGCCGATGGCGAAGTTCGGTGCGATCAGCACGCCGACGTCCGGACGTCCGGCCAGCCAGCCGCGCACCTCGGCCAGGCGGGCATCGCCGAACCCGGTGGTGCCGACCACCGCGTGAATACCGTGCTCCACCAGGAACTCCAGGTTCCCCATCACCACGTCGGGGTGGGTGAAGTCGACGACCACCTGCGTCTGGGCCGCGGTGAACAGGTCCAGCGAATCGCCCTTGTCGACTTCCGCGACCAATTCCAGATCATCCGCCGCCGTCACGGCCGCGCAGATCGCCTGTCCGACTTTGCCACGCGCCCCGAGCACTCCGACCCGAATGGTCACCGCACCTCCTCGTTCCGCTTCGGTCGGTGTCAGCCTAGTGTGCGCCGCCGAACGAAATCCGCCCGCAGCCCCGCATAGGCCGAACCAAGGCAGCGGCAGCCACAGAACAGCACGAAGTCGGCCCCCAGCCCGCCGGGCCGAGCGAAGGCGGAGGCAGCCGCACAAAGGGCACAGCCGGACGAAGTCCGCCCCCAGCCCGCGCCGGGTCGAGCGAAGGCGAGGCAGCCGCCTATCGAGAGCGCACCCGCGCCGGGCTGTCGACCTCCACGGTCGGCGCGCCCGTCAGGTTCGCCGCCATTCGTTGCAGCATCCGCACGGTTTCGGCGAACTGCTCGTCGGTGATGCCATCGGCCATCTGCCGCCTGCGCCGGCCGATCCGGCCCCATGCCTCGGCGTGCGTCACCCGTCCCGCCTCGGACAGCGACAGCACACCTCCGCCCTGGGACACCAGCCCGTCTTCGATGAGATCGGACAGTTCGGCGGGCCATTCGGCGTCGTCGGCCCAGAAGGTGTCCAGCGCGTCGCGGACGTCGTCGGCGGGCCGCGGCCCTTCCGCCAGTGAGTGCAGTACCTGCCAGCGTCTGCGGCCGAGCCCGCCCGCGGCGAGATCCTCGTCGAAACGCTGGTTGATCAATCGGTCGAGTTCCACGAGCCAGTACCCGATGCCACGCTGGACAGCCATCACGGATCCTTTATATGTTGAGTGACAATTACATGTAATATTACATCTATTGACCCGGCGTGGCAGGCTGAGCGAATGGATGTGCACGACGCGAACACCATCGCCGTGGAGGCGGCCATGGTCCGGATCCGGCGCAGGCAGACGCGCGGGACGCTCAGCGATGGAGCGATTCCCGTCGCCGTCTTCCGCGTGCTCGATGCCGTTGCCGACGGCGCCGCCGACACGGTCGGCGCGCTCGCTCCCGCTCTCGGTGTCGATCAACCTCGCGCCAGTCGCCTGGTCGCCCAGGCGGTCTCCGCCGGACTGCTGGAACGGGTCGCCGATCAGCGCGACGGACGGCGCGCGGTGCTGCACCTGACCCCCGCCGGACGTGACGCCATCGCCGCCGCCAAGGCCGGGCGTCGTGCCGCCATGGCCGCCGCCATGGCGGACTGGACCCCCACCGAGCGCGCCGACTTCGCACGGCTGCTCGAACGATTCGTCGACGCGATGGACCGGGCCGCCGAGTGAACGGCACACCGGGGCGAACGCGTCTCGCGCCGCGTCAGTCGAAGACGATCACCTGACGCAGGGCGTGGCCCGCGGCGAGTTCATCCATGGCGCGGTTGATGTCGTCGAGACCCACACGCGCGGAGACGAGCCGCTCCACCGGCAGGCGTCCCGACCGCCACATGCGGACGTACTCGGGAATGTCGCGGGAAGGCACCGCGGAACCGAGATAACTGCCGACGATCGAACGCCCCTGCGCGACCAACGCCAGCGGCGAAATGCTCGCCCGCGCATCGGGAGCGGGGAGTCCGACGGTGACCGTGGTGCCGCCGGGCGCGGTCGCGGCGACCGCGGTCTCGAAGGCGCGGATATTGCCCGCGGCCTCGACCACGACTTCGGCCTGCACACCGAGCTCGGCGACCTCGGCCGGGGTATACACCGCGTGCGCTCCCAACTCCCGTGCGAGAGCGAGCTTGTCGGGCACGGTGTCCACCGCGATGACCTCGTGGCCCTCCGCCGCCAGCGACACCGCGACCAGCACCGCCGCCATGCCCACGCCGCCGAGACCGACGACCATGATCCGGTCGCCGATGCCCGGCTTCGCCGAATTCAGCAGGGCGCCACCGCCGGTCAGCACCGCACAGCCCAGCACGGCCGCCACCTCGGGTGGCACGTCGTCGTCGACGGGGACCACCGACCTGCGATCCACCACCGCGTGCGTGGCGAAGGCGGACACGCCCAAGTGGTGGTGCACTTCGGCGCCGTCGCGGAGCAACCGCCTTCCTCCGCCGAGCAGTTCACCCGCGTTGTTGGCGACGCTGCCCGGCACACAGGGCGTGCGGCCCTCGGTCGCACAGCCCGCGCATTCGCCGCAGCGGGGCAAGAACGTCATCACGACGCGCTGCCCGACCGCGATATCACCGTCGCCAGGGCCGACCGACTCGACCCGCCCCGCGGCCTCGTGTCCGAGCAGCATCGGAACTGGCCGCACCCGGTTGCCGTCCACGACGGACAAGTCGGAATGGCACAGCCCCGCCGCTTCGATCCGGACCAGCAGCTCACCGGGGCCCGGTTCGCGCAAGTCCAGGTCACATACCGTGATCGGCGTCGATTCGGCGAACGGCGCCGGCGCCGCGATCCGCTCCAGTACCGCGCCACGAATCCTCATTCCCCCGAGTTTAGATCGCCGCGCTGCGTTGGAGCGGCCGCCGCTTGCGACTTCGCCGCTTGGGCGTCGGCCACTCGGACGCGGCCCCGCAAGGCGCCCGGATTCGGTGCTATCCTCGTCGACCGTGACGGTGCTCCCGTTGGCCGCCTTGTACCGAGCCCGGGGTCGGGATCGTCACGACTCAGAGGAGCAATTCCGCTGTCCGTACAGTTCAACCACACCATTGTCGGTTGCCACGACAACCGCGAGTCCGCCGAATTCTGGGCGGACATCCTGGGCCTGGAGGTCGGAACACCGTGGGGACCGTTCATTCCGGTGTCCCTCGCGGGCGGTGTCACCTTCGACTTCGCGAACGTGCCGCCCGATCTCGGCGAAATCCAGCCCCAGCATTACGCCTTCCTGATCTCCGAGGCCGAGTTCGACGCGGCCTACGCCAAGATCCAGCGCTATCGACTCGATCATTGGGCCGATCCGCGTCAGCAGCGTCCCGGCGAGATCAACCACAACGACGGCGGGCGCGGGGTGTACTTCCTCGACCCCAGCGGTCACTACCTGGAGTTGATCACCGTCCCGTACGGCGGTTTCTGACGTCGCCGGAAGTACGATGCCGCGCATGGGTGTCGATCTTGTCGGCGAGGTCGAGCGGTTGCATGCCGACCTCGCGACGTGGCTGGGGTCGCAGGCGCCGGTCGAGGTATTCGAGCGGTTCGCGGCGGCGCAGCACGAGCGGTTCACGATGGTGACGACCGGCGGTGCCGT
Organism: Nocardia sp. NPDC051787; assembly: GCF_040681325.1. Lineage (NCBI taxonomy): Bacteria > Bacillati > Actinomycetota > Actinomycetes > Mycobacteriales > Nocardiaceae > Nocardia > Nocardia sp. NPDC051787. Next base: position 120,474 of record NZ_JBFAYO010000008.1, on the reverse strand, counting down.
GCTGGGCCGCAGCGAGTTGATCGCCGGTCTGCGCCAGTCCGGAAACGCCGTACCGGGGCTGGCCATCGAGGTGTCCGAAGTCGAGGAACTCCTGCGGTCGGAGAGCGCGGCGGTGGTTCGCTTCCTGGAGACCCATCGTGCGCCCGGAAGTGTGACGCGGCGCCGGGTCACCGCGGTGCTGACCATCGATGCCACGGGCGAAGTTCGCTGGTTGACAGTGCAGGAAACCGAAGCGCCGGTGGACTGAGCGGGCCACCGTCCCCGGTACTGGGAAGATCTCGCCGCGGCAGCTGCACCGGTACCGGGACAATTCTGCTTTCGGTCTTCGGACGATCGGCAGGGCAGAGTTCGCCGTCCTTACCGATCGCACCTCGGTGCGGAGTTTCCTCGCTTCGAGAACGGTCCGAGAACAGGTGAGTCGAGGAGGTGGATTCCGGTGGATCGGTGGGAACGCGACGGGCTACTCTCCGCCAACAGCGGAATCCGCAACCAGGTCGACCACATTCTGGATGCGCTGGCCGAGCAGCGAACCCACCTGACGGACCTCCACGAGAAGCTGTCGGCGATGCGATGCACGGCCACATCGGCCGATGGCCTGGTGGAAGTGACCGTGGACGCCGGGGGCGTTCTCACCGATGTCCGGTTCACTCCGGCCGCCTTGCGCGGCACGCCAGAACAACTGGGCCGTTCGGTCACCGAGGCGGGGCGGGAGGCGGCACGACTGGCCCGCGAACAACACGCGGAGATCATCGCGCCGATCGCCGCCGAAGCCGGGTCCGTCCCCGATCTGCCCGACCTGGTTCCCGGTGCACCGAGCTTTCGCGAGATATGGGAACCCGCACCCCAGGACCCGGCGCAATGATGCGCCTCACCTCGACTTCGATTCGGACACAACCCCTCTGGCAATGGGAACTCCTCGCCGGACGGGACGGTCCGGGCGATCCGGGCCGACTCGACCGGTGAGGAATCCGGCACCGCCCCGAGTACTGCTGCGGTGTCGCTGCACTCGGGGCGACTCGGCCGGTGGTCCTCGAGTGTCGGCACATGGCATCTACCTCCGTTCGGACGGGCAGCTCGCCGGCTGCCAGGTGGACAGGTATCGGAAGGATGATCAGGCGTAGAGCTTGGCGAGGAACGCGGTCAGGTTGTCGCGCACCCGCTCGATCTTCTCCTCGAGCGTGAGATCTTCGCGATAGCGGCTCCCGAGCGCGGGCCGCTTCTTGTTGCGTGCGTACAGCGAACAGGCGAGGTCGGTGCACATATAGGTGCCGACCGAGTTACCTCGGCGCCCGGATTCCCCCGCCTTGTGCGCGGTCATCAGGCAGACGCCGCCGCCGGTGTGGCCGGTCAGGCAGATCGTGCACATCTGTGCCCGGCCGTTGCCGCCGGTGGCATAGCGCAGTGCGACGCCGACCAGGCGGTCGTCCTGCGGGACGACCAGGTAGCCGCGACCGGGCAAGGAGGGATCGCTCCAGCCGAGAAAGTCCAGATCGTCCCATGGCCGCTCGTCCAGGTCCCTGGGCACGGGCAGCCGCTTGGCATCTCCTTTCGAACAGTTGACGAACGACGACCGGATGTCGCGTTCGGTGACGGGGTCCATGACGGTTCTCCTTCGGTTGATCGGTGGACAAACCGAAGCGACGTTACGGTCCGCTCCCGGCCCGGACAACGGATTTTCCTTCAGCTCGGACTCAGCTCGGTCGGCTGATCGCCCGCCAGCACGCGGCGGCGATGTCGCCGAGCTGGTCCTCGGTCAGCTCCATCCCGCCGGCGGCGAGCCGCACGGCGGGCGCGAGGCCGAGTTCGTAGAGCACCTCGAGCGGTAGCGGCAGCAGCCGGGCGGCGACGTCTGATATCGCCACCTGCTGAACCAGCGGGTCACCGTCGGCGATCGCCGCCTGATGGGCTGCCTCGCGATACGGCGAATTGTCGACCTGCAGCAGGAAACGGGCGTGATCGCGGTGCGCCTCGAGATAGCGGTAGCTGTTCACCCAGACACCGCGAAAACGCTCGGCCGGCCGCATATCGGCATCGAGACCGGTCGTGGTGGCCACCGCGAGCTGAGCCTTCGTTTCCCGGTAGGCGGCCAATACCAGCTCGTCCTTGGACGCGTAATGCGTGTAGGCGGTGCCGGTCGCCACACCGGCCTGCTTGGCGACGGCGTTCATCGACGTGCCGTGAAAACCGTTGCGCGCCACCAAGGTACGCAGCGACCGGCGGACCGCGGCGGCACGGTCCACCGGCGCCGTCGTCATCTGCCCGACGGGGTGGACACGTCGATCGACACCCCGGTCTCGCGCTCGGAGACCTCCCACAGCTTGGCGATCGCAGTGCTCATGCCGAGTCTGCGAAAGATCGGCTTGCGCACCGGCGGCCCGTTGTTCACCAACAGCGGACCGTAGAACTCGCCACCCTTCGCCGCCGGGTCCGTCGCCGCGCGCAGCTGCGACAGCGCACCGTCGGACGCGGACATGCCCGTGTGCCGGGCCGCCCAGAGGCCGATTCGCTGAGTGAGACCGCCGCCGGACTCTTGCACGCTGACCGCTTGCAGGTTGGTGTCCGACAGCCCCGGATGGGCGATCAGGCTGGCCGTGGCCACACCCGCCCTGTCGAACTCGCGCTGCAGGCCGAGGCCGAAGTGAAAGTTGGCGAGCTTGGCCTGACCGTAGGCGCGCCACGGCCGGTAGCGGCCCTCCAGGTGCGGGTTGGCCGGGTCGACGGCGTGGCCCATGTGATGCGCCGTGCTCGTGACCGTGACGACTCGCGCGCCATCGGCCCGCCGCAGCGCGGGCATCAGCAGCGCGGTCAGGGTCCAGTGCCCCAGATGGTCCACACCGAACTGTGTCTCGAACCCGTCGACGGTCTTCGTCTCACCGACCGCCATGACCCCGGCGTTGTTGACCAGCAGGTCGACGCGCTCATGTGCGCCGAGGATCTGCTCGGCGGCGGCACGGACCGACGCCTGCGACGCGAGATCCAACGCCACCAGCTCGAGCGAGGCATCCGGTGCGCTGCCGCGAATCTCGTCGACCGCGGTCGCCGCCTTGTGCTGATTCCGGACCGCCATCACGACATGGGCGCCCTTCGCGGCCAGCTGCCGCGCGGTTTCGAGCCCGAGTCCGCTATTGGCGCCGGTGACGACGGCCGTCCGGCCGCGTTGGTCCGGGATCTGCGCTGGACTCCAGAACATCAGGGACCTCCTGATTGAATGTTCATTCGGTCCCTTCACGCTACCAGACCGGCGCAGCGCCCTGCTTCCCTACCGAGCCAGAAAGTGCCAGCCGAGCCATGCCCACACGAGAACGGCGGCAATCCGCGCCATCCGAGTACGGGTCAGGTACGCGACCGTTTCACCGACGGGCGCGACCAGATCCCGGCGAACGTGCGTCAGCACAACCGCGCCCAGCGTGGCCACCAGCACCAGCGCGAACCCGACGACGACGATCGTCCGATCGCTCATCTGGACACCAGCCACCAGCCGACACCCAGCCACAGCAACCACCCGGCGAGCCGCAGCGGCAACTGCTCGAGCGCCGGGTCCAACAGCGTCGACAAGGTCGGGTCTTCCTCGCTCGGCCGCATCCGATCCGGTTGCCGCAAAAAGGCATAACTCTCCCAGATCACCGCCGAGATCATCAGCGTCGACCACAAGGCCGCGCCGCGCCGCAGCCGGGCGGTCGGCGGAGTCCGCGGGGGCCGCGCCCGCCAGACCAGCGTCGAAGCCACGACCACCGGCACGACCACCAGCGCGGTGGCCCACCAGCTGAACGGCCGGGTGGCGGCACCACCCGCCGCCAGCACGGCGCCGGCGGCCAGCAGCGCCACGCGTCGCCGGAATGGTCGTGCCGGGGATGCCGGTTCGTTCGTCACAGTGGCAGAATATGGCTCCCGCGCGACCGTCCCGGGGACATTCTCACTTGCGGTTATCGAGGCAGCTTCTACGCGTCACCGCCGCGATTCGCGACGCACCCGATCAGGAAGTGGTGCTGGACAAAATCGAGCCCGCCTGCGGTATCCGGCCCCAATTCCTCAGCGGAAGCGCGCGACACTGCACGGCGTGCCCCCGGCGCGGGCGCGCCAGATCCTGGCCGGAGCCATGGTCGCCGACGCGACCATGGCCGCACTCGACATCGACTCCCTGGAAGTCAGTCCGTGGGCACTGCGCGAGGGTGTTGTGCTGGAACACATCTCCACGCGTGTCGACAGCGACCGGACAGTGCCGCTGAACGCGCTCGAGCTGCCCCGGAACGGGCCGAAATCACCGGTGAGCGTACTACCGCGGCGGCGGTGATCGGTCCGCACCGTGCGAGCGGTCGTCGCTACACCGCCATGGCCAGGTACAGCGGAGGCGACGACGCGACCGCGAGGCCGCACCGTCGCCGCTATCGGCCGGAGACCGTCTCAGCCGGGTAGGTGCGATTCGTGGGTGAACGGCTTGGTGCCGTGCACCGCCGTACCAGACCGCGGACGAGCAAGAGCATTTCTCGTACATGGCGACCATACGGGTCCGGGTTGCCACTTGTTCGCAGCAACACGAGCGGTCGAGCGTCCCAGCGCTGAAGGTAGTTTCGGTCGCGGAAGGATCCCGGTTGTCCGCAGCGGCAAACGCTGCTCAGGAGAAAATATGCGTGTCTTTCGTGGAGCGGATGACGGGATTCGAACCCGCGACCCTCACCTTGGCAAGGTGATGCGCTACCAGCTGCGCTACATCCGCACTCACATCGCGGTGTTGTCCGTGATGCGACACAGAACATTAGCCGACACCCGGTGGGAAAAGCTAATCGCCGCTCATGCCTGCTGCTCGGCCGCCGCCCGGTTGCGGCGCAGGCCCAGCCCGGCCGCGATCAGGCAAGCCACCGCGACCACACCGACGAACCACGGGAACACGGTGCTCAACCCCACGAAGCGATCAACAATTGACGTCCTCCTCGGCCTGAAGAAGACCGGGATTCCTGGCCGTTCTATGCGAGGGCCAGGGGTTCCTGTTTCACAGACTGGCCAGCGCCGAGGTCTCCGCAGGCTGTCACCGCATGCCCTGCGGCGAGAATATTCTTCGCAGCGTTCACGTCCGCGTTCGCGCTGTGACCGCAGCGGGTGCACCGGAATACCGCTTGGCTCTCACGGCTTTCCGGGTCCATACTGCGGCAGCGCGAACACGTTTGCGAGGTGTACGCAGCCGGGACCTTCACAATCCGGGTGCCCGTGTACCGGGCGACATTGGTCAGCGCCAGCTCGAACCGGTACCACCCCTTGCCGAGGATGGCGCGGTTCAACCCCGCCTTCGCAGCGATGTTCCGACCGGGGTCGACGCGGCCGCCCTTAGCGCTGGTTGTCATGCCCTTGATGGTGAGGTCTTCCAGCACCACCAGGCCGTGACGGGTGGCGAGCCGGTTGGCGACCTGGGCGGCGAAGTCGCGACGCCGATCCATCTCCCGCCGCTTCACCCTGCGCATCGCGGCGATGGTCTTGCGCCGGTTGGCACTGTTCGTCCCCTGCCGTGCGAGCTTCTGCTGCATCCTGCGATAACGCCTGCGCTCGCCCACTGTAGTGAATTCACGATCGTGCATGCTGCCGTCCGAGCAGGCCACAGCGACCGCGACACCCCGATCCACACCGACCAGACTCGCGCTCGGATGCCGTTCGGGTGTCAGCTTGCCGTCCTCGACCAAGAACGACACGTACCAGTGCCCGCCGTCGCGCGACACCGTGGCCGACCGGATCACCCCACCCAAGGAGCGCGACCAGCAGAACCGCACCCACCCAGCTTCGGCAGCCTCACCCTGCCCCACCGGCGGCCCAGCCGCTCGACGCGGATCTTGTTGCCCTCGGGGAACCGGAACGACGGCCGCCACCGCCGCGCAGACCGCCACCGCACCGTCCAGGTGCCACGCTCCCGACACGCCCGATCCAAGTCCATCAGAGTCTGTTGCAGGCAATGCCCCGGAGCATCCGTCAGCCACGGATGCTCGACCTTCGCGGCGGCCAGCTGCCTGGCCTGCTCGTAGTAGTTGATCCAGGCGCCCCGGCGCCGGTACTCCCGACGTTGCTCCAACCCGGTATTCCACACCGCACGGCAGGTATCGCCGATCAGCTCCGCATATTGCGCCTGAGTCTCACTGAGAGACAAGCGATAACGACGGCCGGTCAACACTCCCGCGACTCTAGCCTGGGTCACCGACAACCACGGATCTCGATGCGCTACCCCGCCCAAAAGACAGGATACGAACGCTACTTTCTCCGGTCGACCGCCACCCACCACTTCAAGATCCTGCGCGAGGCGGGCGTCACCGAGCGCCTGATCGTGGACGGCCACACCTGCCAGCGCCTACGCCTGGACGATCTGGAATCCGCGCTGCCCGGCCTGATCCCGACGATCGTCGACGCCGCCAATCGCGCCCACACCGAGTGACCCGGCGGGGCGAGTGCGCGCTCAGCAGTTGTCGAAGCGCCACTGCCCATCGATGAACGCCCAGGTCTTCGGCTTCGCCTCGTCCTCGCCCGCGCGGGCGTCAAAGTTCTCGACCGTGACCGATCCCGTCGTTCCCGACGTGGTGACGCTGACCTCGGACGGCTTGGTCTTCAGGTCCCTGCCGTCGTAGAGCTGCGCCATGGACGCCACGTAGTCGTCCTGGTTCAGCGTGAGCTTGCATCGCGTGGAACGGAATTGGTAGGCGGCCGCGTAGTCGTGACTTGCCAGTGCGGCGTTCATCTCGGTGGCCACCTCGCGCAATGCGGCCGCGGTCGGCTCGCCCGGCTTGCCCGAGGCGTCCGCGTCCTCCCCGCCGCACCCGGTCAGCGCGAGGATCGGCAGCGCGATCGCGCCCAGCACGCGAAGGGCACGATACGTTCGGTTCATCTCGACTCCTTGCCAGAAAATCGCCGGATTCGACACCCGGACAATCGAGTTCAGCGCCTTCCCGACACGGACGACGGCGGACGGCCGAAACAGTATCGCGCCAAGGGTTGCGCGCCGAGCCGCGGGTGTCGGCGGACCGCGGCCCGCCGAGATCAGTTCGGGACCAGCCGCCGGACGGCCGAGGGCAGTTCACGGGTGCGCTGGTACGGCCCGGCGACCGACGCCGCGAACGGCCGCGCCAGCAGGGTCCGCGCGACCGCGGAAACCTCGTCGGTGGTGACGGCATCGATGCGGGCCAGGGTCTCGGACACACTGCGGTGGTTGCCGTAACTGAGTTCGCTGCGCCCGAGCCGGTTCATTCGCGAGCCGGAATCCTCCAGGCCCAGCACCAGGCCGCCGCGCAGCGAGCCCTTCGCGCGGGCGCATTCGGCGTCGCTGATGCCGTCCGCCGCCACCTCTTCCAGCACACCGCGCGCCAACGCCGCCACGTTGCCGAGGTTCTCCGGCTGGCAGCCGATGTACACCGAGAACGCACCGGTGTCGGCGAAGGTGTCGACGCTGGAATACACCGAGTAGGCCAGCCCGCGTTCTTCCCGGATACGTTGGAACAGCCGCGAACTCAGCCCGCCGCCGACCACCGTGTTGAGCACCGACAGCGGCCAGCGCCGCTCCCCTTCGTGCCGTCCGAAGGCTCGCACGCCGAAGGCCAGGTGCGCCTGTTCGCTGTCTCGACGACTCCAGTGCAGCTGCGGAGCGCCGTGCGGCCGGAACCGCCCCTCGCGCCGCCGCGCGGGCGTCGCCGCGGGATCGAGCCGGTTCTCGAAGGCGCGGTGCACCAATTCCGCCGTGTGGTCGTGCTCCACATTGCCCGCGACCGCGACCACCATCCGGTCGGGACGGTAGCGGCGCACGTGAAAGGACCGCAGCTGGGACGGGCGCATGGCCTCGATGGATTCGACCGAGCCGATCACCGGACGCCCGATCGGGTGGTCACCGAACAGCGCGCTCAGGAACGAGTCGCCGACCAGGTCCTCGGGGTCGTCGTCGCGCATGGCGATCTCCTCGAGCACCACCTGACGCTCCACGTCCACGTCCACCGACCGGCACAGACCGTTGAGCACCACGTCGGAGACCAAGTCGACCGCCAGCGGCAGATCCTCGTCGAGGACATGCGCGTAGTAGCAGGTCTGCTCCTTGGCGGTGAACGCGTTCAGCTCCCCGCCGACCGCGTCCATCGCCTCGGCGATGTCGAGCGCCGACCGCGTGGGGGTCGCCTTGAACAGCAGGTGCTCCAGGAAATGCGCGGCGCCCGCGACGGTCGGGCCTTCGTCACGCGACCCGACTCCCACCCAGACGCCGATGGACGCCGAGCGCACCCCGGGCAGGTGCTCGGTCACCACGCGCAATCCACCGGGCAGCACGGTGCGCTTCACGCCGCTGTCCGTGTCCACCCGCAGCTCGAGTGACGAACCCCCCTGCCCGGTGGTGAGCAGAGGGGTTGTCGTCTTCTTCTTCGTCACAGAGACAAGTACTACTCGGTCCCGGCCGAGTCCGCATCGGCCGCGTCGTCGCCGGGCTCGTCGGTGGTCTCGTCGACCGGCACCAGCGAGATCTTGCCGCGGTTGTCGATGTCGGCGATCTCAACGCGCAGCTTGTCTCCGACGTTCACCACGTCCTCGACCTTGGCCACCCGCTTGCCGTTGCCCAGCTTGGAGATGTGCACCAGGCCGTCGCGGCCGGGCAGCAGCGAGACGAACGCGCCGAAGGCGGTGGTCTTGACGACCGTGCCGAGGAAGCGCTCGCCGACCTTCGGCAGCTGCGGGTTGGCGATGGCATTGATCGCGTCGATCGCGGCCTGCGCCGACGGGCCATCGGTCGCGCCGACGAACACGGTGCCGTCGTCCTCGATGGAGATGTTGGCGCCGGTGTCCTCGGTGATCTGGTTGATCACCTTGCCCTTGGGCCCGATCACCTCGCCGATCTTGTCGACCGGGATCTTGATCGCGGTGACCCGCGGCGCGTACGGGCTCATCTCGTCCGGGGTAGCGATGGCCTCGGCCATCACATCCAGGATGGTGGTGCGCGCGTCGTGTGCCTGGCTCAGCGCGCCGGCCAGCACCTGCGAGGGGATGCCGTCCAGCTTGGTGTCCAGCTGCAGCGCGGTGACGAACTCGCGGGTGCCCGCGACCTTGAAGTCCATGTCGCCGAAGGCATCTTCGGCGCCGAGGATGTCGGTCAGGGCAACGTAGCGGACCTCGTCCTCGCCCTGGTCATTGGTGATGGTGTCGGACACCAGGCCCATGGCGATACCGGCCACCGGCGCCTTCAGCGGCACACCGGCGTTCAGCAGCGACAGGGTGGAGGCGCATACCGAGCCCATCGAGGTGGAGCCGTTGGAGCCCAGCGCCTCGGAGACCTGACGGATGGCGTACGGGAACTCCTCCTGGCTGGGCAGCACCGGGATCAGCGCCCGCTCGGCCAGCGCGCCGTGGCCGATCTCGCGGCGCTTGGGCGAACCGACGCGGCCGGTCTCACCGGTGGAGAACGGCGGGAAGTTGTAGTGGTGCATGTAGCGCTTGCTGGTCTCCGGGCCGAGCGAATCGACCTGCTGGGCCATCTTCACCATGTCCAGCGTGGTGACGCCGAGAATCTGGGTCTCACCGCGCTCGAACAGCGCCGAGCCGTGCGCCCGCGGCACGACGGCGACCTCGGCCGACAGCGCGCGGATGTCCGCGAGACCGCGGCCGTCGATGCGGAAGCCGTCGGACAGGATGCGCTGGCGCACCAGTTTCTTGGTGACCGAGCGGAACGCCGCGCCCAGCTCCTTCTCGCGCCCGGCGAAGTCGTCGCCGAGGCGATCGAGCACGGCGAGCTTGATCTCGTCGATCTTCTCCTCGCGCTCCTGCTTGCCCGCGATGCTCAGCGCCTCGCCCAGCTCGCGCTTGGCGGTGCCCTCGACGGCCTCGTACACGTCCTGGCCGTACGGCGGGAAGAGCGGGAACTCCTCGGTGGGCTTGGCGGCCAGTTCGGCCAGGTCCTGCTGGGCGCGGCAGAGGCGGGCGATGAACGGCTTGGCGGCCTCGAGCCCCTCGGCCACGACGGCCTCGGTCGGGGCCTGCGCGCCGCCGTCGAGCAGCGCGATGACGTTCTCGGTCGCCTCGGCCTCGACCATCATGATGGCGACGTCGCCGGATTCGACCACACGGCCCGCGACGACCATGTCGAACACGGCGTTCTCGAGCTGCTCGGTGGTCGGGAACGCCACCCACTGCCCTTCGATCAGCGCGACGCGCGCGCCGCCGACCGGGCCGGAGAACGGCAGGCCGGCAAGCTGGGTGGACGCGGACGCGGCGTTGATCGCCACCACGTCGTAGAGATCCTTCGGGTCCAGGCTCAGCACGGTGACCACGACCTGGATCTCGTTGCGCAGGCCGTCGACGAACGACGGACGCAGCGGACGGTCGATCAGGCGGCAGGTCAGGATCGCGTCGGTGGTGGGACGGCCCTCGCGACGGAAGAACGATCCGGGGATGCGGCCCGCGGCGTACATCCGCTCCTCGACGTCGACCGTCAGCGGGAAGAAGTCGAACTGGTCCTTGGGCTGCCTGCCCGCGGTCGTGGCCGACAGCAGCATGGTCTCGTCGTCCAGGTAGGCGACGACCGAACCGGCGGCCTGCCGGGCCAGGCGTCCGGTCTCGAACCGGATGGTGCGGGTGCCGTAGGCGCCGTTGTCGATCAGCGCGACGGATTCGAAAACGCCCGGCTCGACCTCGACGGCAGAGTTCTTGCGTTCAGTTGTTTCGGTCATTCTTCTCTCTCAACCTCTCGTCTTCGCCGGCTCGAGCGCCCGGTGGGCGCGATCCGGCTGTCGTCAGCCGTACCGGGTACGGGCGCGCGGCAGCCTCCGGCTGCGACACGCACACCCGGCCGAATCCCCTTGGAGACGGCGACGCGGAGGCGGTCATCGATCGAAGCCCGACGGCGCGAATCCGCGGCCGAAAGGCCACTACCGAAGACCGACGCCACGCGGGCGGGTGCATACGGCTGTGCAATGTTGTCGTGCGACGGGACAGATCCGCCCCTGATCCACAAATAGCCAACGAAAAGATTGTACGTCTCCCCGTTCGCCGAGCTATCGACCGCCTCGGCCTCGGCACGGATCGAGCTATCGCTCGCGCCCTCGAACCGCCGCGGGAACCAGGCCCCAGAGTATCCATCGAGCACCCGGTTTCAGACCTTCTCGGCCACCCGACTCACCGGCACGCAGCCAACAGATAGCGCGAACATCGAGTAGCGCGGTTATCTCCCACCGCGACGCGTCGGCCCGGCTCCGGCTTTCGAGCGTCGGCGAGACCGAGCATTCCCCGTTCGCTGCCCGACTCGCGTCCGAGCGTCCGCCGCGTTCGCGATGAAGTCGCCAGCGGTGGTCACTCGGACGCGAGCCAGCAAAAAAAATTACCGCCGCAGCCCGAGGCGCTCGATCAGCGCACGGTAGCGGTTGATGTCGTTGTCCTGCAGGTACTTCGACAGCCGCTTGCGACGACCGATCAGCGCCATCAGACCGTGGCGGGTGTGGTGGTCGTGCTTGTGCTTCTTCAGATGCTCGGTGATGTCGGCGATCCGCTTGGACAGCAGCGCGATCTGCGCCTCCGGCGAACCGGTGTCCTTCTCGTGCAGGCCGTACTCGGCGAGAATCGCCGACTTCTGCTCGGTGGTCAGTGCCATGGGGCATCCACTCCTGTTTCTCAGTTCCGCGCTCGAAGACCCGGTTACCCGGTGCGGGCGCCGCCGCGAACCGCAGCAAACCCGAGGATCCACCCTACCCGACCAGGACGTCCCCGCCGAAATCGCGGGCCGGTTCCCCGCAGGCGGGCCGATGCTCACTGATCGTCGACGGCGGTCAGGATCTTGCGCGTGGTCTCCACATCGCGGCCCATGGTCTCGATGAGCTCGTCCACCGAGTCGAACTTGCGCTGCCCGCGGACGTGCTCGACGAAATCGACCGCGACGTGCTGGCCGTAGAGGTCGGCCTCGCGATCGAGCACGTACGCCTCGACCGTGCGGGCACGGCCGGAGAAGGTCGGGTTGGTGCCCACCGAGATGGCGGCCATGGCCCGCTCGCCCGGTGTGACGGTGCCGATCGTGGGGCCGGGGCCGAGCACGGTGAACCACCCCGCGTACACGCCGTCGGCCGGGATCGCGGCGTGCATCGGCGGCGCGACGTTCGCGGTCGGGAAGCCGAGCTGCTTGCCGCGGCCGTCGCCGTGCACCACCACACCCTCGACCCGATGCGGGCGGCCCAGCGCCTCCGCCGCGGCAGCCATGTCGCCCGCGTCGACGCAGGCGCGGATGTAGGTCGAGGAGAAGGTCACCGCGTGTTCGCCGAGCAGTTTGACCGCGTCGACCTCGAAACCGAAGCGGTGACCGAGTTCGCGCATGGTCTCGACCGTCCCGGCGGCCTTCTTGCCGAAGGTGAAGTTGTCACCGACCACCACCTCGACCACGTGCAGACGCTCGACCAGCAGATCGTGGACGTAACGGGCGGGAGCCAGCTTCATGAATTCCTGGGTGAACGGCATGACGCAGAACACGTCGACGCCCAGTTCCTCGGCCAATTCGGCGCGGCGGGTCAGGGTGGTCAGCTGCGCCGGATGCGAGCCGGGGCGGACGACCTCCATCGGGTGCGGGTCGAAGGTCATCAATACCGCGGGCACGCCGCGTGCGGCGGCGGACTTCACGGCCCGGCTGATCAGCTGCGCGTGGCCGCGGTGCACACCGTCGAACACACCGATCGTGAGGACACAGCGCCCCCAATCCGCGGGCACATCGTCGAGACTTCGCCATCTCTGCACAGTGCGCAGCCTACGCATATCAGGTAGCGAACAGTATTCCGGCGTGCTGACGTCACACAACGGTTCCGATGCCGGAAACCGACGAGCTATCCCGGGGTACACGGGCCCCGGTACGTCTGCACCGTCCGCTCCGCGCGGAGCACGCAGATCGCGCGATCACAACGGATCCGCCCTCCAGGGGGTGCCCGCCCGCATCCGGGAGATAGCCGAGCGGTGACCGCGCCCGCTCGCACGGTGTGGATGTTGCGCCGCAACGTCGCGGTTCGCGACATCTCCGAGGGAAAACTTCGCCCACCCGAAACGCACCGGACGGATTCGCGAAAGAGCCGGTACATCCACTGTTTTCCGTGCTCGAGAAGCTCGTCTCGCCCCAGTAGCGGGAATGGTCTAGCGTCCGATTTCGTCGGCGACGGAAGTGCCCCCGGAGTAGCCATGAAAAGCGCAGTCAAGCAGGTTCGTGTGATCAACCCGTCCGATTCGGCAGAGACGATCGGGCGGCAGCGACAACGCCTCGTTCCCTGCGTCACCACCGAAACCTGTGGCGCGACCGGCATCTCGGCGGGCATGGTCAACATGGCTCCCGCCGGGGTATCGAAAGCGCATTACCACGCGCACAGCGAGATCGTCGTCGTCTGCCTACGCGGCAGCGCGGTCACGCTGATCGGTCCGGACCTGACGCCGCCTGCGCCGGGACCGGGCCGGGTCGTGAGATGGCGCTCGTCAGACGCAGCCGCGGCGCGGACGCGGTGGCCAGCGGGCCGATCGACGACATCTTCGCGGCGCTCGCAGGGCGCCCTGACGTCGTCTCCTTCGCCGTCGGGGCGCCGGATCCGGCACTGCTGCCCGGCGAACTCGTCTCGACGCTGTCCCAGGACGTCATCGCCAAGTACGGAAGCGCCGTCCTCCAGTACGGCATGACCCAGGGATTCGGCCCGCTCCTGGATGAAGCCCGAAACCTTTTGCGCAACCGTCATATTCGATGCGCACCCGACAGCTTGCATATCTCCACGGGTGGATCCGGCGCATTGCACAGCGTCTGTTCGGCGCTGCTCGACCCCCATGACGTGGTACTGGTGGAAGCCCCGACCTACGGGCCCGCGGTCAAAGAATTCCGGAGCCATGGCGCCACTGTTGTGGGGGTTCCGTCGGACGCTTCCGGAATCGTGCCGGAAGCGCTGGAGGAAGCACTGGCCCGATATGACGTCGCCTTCGTGTACCTCTTGCCGACTTTCCAGAATCCGACCGGGCGAACGATGCCGACTCCACGGCGCGAACAGATCGCCCGGATTGTCATCCGTCACGACACGCTGGTGGTCGAGGACGACGTCTATACCGACCTGCGCTACCGCGGCGTATCACCGCCTCCGCTCGCGTCCTTCGCACCGGAGAATTCGATCTACATCACCTCGCTGTCGAAAACGCTCGCCCCGGCACTCCGTGTCGGCATCACCGTCATGCCTCCGGATCTCTTGCACAGTGTGCTCGCCCTGAAACAGGGCATCGATATGCAGACGTCGGCCTACTGCCAGGCGATTGCCGCCGAGTTCCTGGGCAGCGCGGCGGGGGCGGCGCACCTCGCTCACATCGTCGAGGTCTACTCTGCCAAGCTGGCCACCCTGGCCGATGCCGTGGAGCGGCACTTTCCGCCCGGCTTCCAGTGGGTCGAGCCCGAGGGCGGGATGTTTCTGTGGGTCGAGGGCCCGCAGGGGTTCGACGCCGACGCGCTGCTGGGCACGGCGCTGCGGGAGGGCGTCGCCTTCCTCCCGGGAAGCGTCTTCTACGCCGACGACGCCGACCACCGCAACACGATGCGGCTGAGCTTCGCGAACGTGCCACGGGCCGATATCGACGGTGGCATCGCGAAGCTGGCCGCCCTCTGTGCGGACGCCATATGAGTGATCAGCATCCGATCCTCGGCACCTGGGAGGTGATCGCCGACGGGGCCCCGTTCGCCTACCACGTGATGCAGTTCCATCCCGGCGGGACAATGCTGCAATCGAATCCGGACCGGGGCAATCGCGCCACCAGCGACAGCAACGGCATGGGCACGTGGCGCTCCGAGGGAGACCGCGTCACCGGCGCGTTCCTGGAGTTCGTCGTCGATCGAGCCGACCCCGCCGTGGTCGGCAAGGGGATCGTCGCGTTCGAACTCGACGTGACCGGCGACCGGTTCTCCGGATCAGCCATAGCAACGTTTTATGACCTCATGGGTGCGCCGCTGCGGCCGCCCGCGACCGCGCTGCTGACCGGCCGGAGATTCGATGGCACGGCGTTCACCGGCCACGGGGATGCACGCGCTCGGGATGTCTGAATGTGTATATCGGCACCACCCCGCCTAAGCTCGGGTGTGTGCCCGGTAAACGAGATATCGCCACGCGACGCGAGCTGGCCGACACCTCTGCGCCAGGCGAAGCCGCAGGTGGTACCACGACTATCGCGCCGGTGCTCTCCTCGGTTGCCCAGGACTATCTGAAGGTGATCTGGACGGCGCAGGAGTGGTCGCCGGAGAAGGTATCCACCAAGTTGCTCGCGGAGCGAATCGGCGTGTCCGCCTCGACCGTCTCCGAAGCGGTGCGCAAGCTGGCCGACCAAGGGCTGGTCGAGCATGCCCGCTACGGTGCGATCGCCCTGACCCCCGAAGGGCGCCGCGCCGCCGTCGCGATGGTGCGCAGGCACCGGTTGATCGAGACGTTCCTGGTCAACGAGCTCGGTTACGGCTGGGACGAGGTGCACGACGAGGCCGAGGTGCTCGAGCACGCGGTCTCCGAACTGCTGATGGCGCGCATCGACGCCAAACTCGGCTATCCCGACCGCGATCCGCACGGCGATCCGATCCCCTCGGTGGACGGCGCGGTGCCCACCCCGCCCGCGCGCCGGCTCAGTGACTTCGCCGCGGGCGAATCCGGCCGCGTCGCCCGGATCTCCGACTCGGACCCGGACATGCTGCGCTACTTCGACTCCGTCGGCATCGCCCTGGACACCACCATCGCGGTCGTCGAACGCCGCGACTTCGCCGGTACCATCGCCATCCGCATCGGCGCGACGGAGTCACCGACCGACTTGGGCCGCCCCGCCGCCGAGGCGATCTGGCTCACCAGCTGACCGTTCGGGTGGGTCCGCGGCCAGCCGGTCGTCAAGTGTGGCCCGCATCCGGCTCAGGAAGTCCTCGAACTGCCGCAGCACTTCCGGCGAATGCTCGGCGAGGACGGCGTCTTGGCGCGCGTTGAGCGGCCCGAAGTACTCGTCCCCGATCTGTTTGACGGATTCGCTGCTGCGCAGGGTGACCACCCTCCGGTCGGCGTGCTCCCGAGTCCGGGTCACATAGCCCGCGCGCTCGAGGCGGTTCAGCAACGCGGTCATGGCGCCCGAGGTCAGCCGGATACGTTTGCCGAGCAGCGCGGGTGACAGCGGCGTGCCCATCGCCTCCGCCGACGAGATCTCCAGCAGCGCAAAGGCGTCGGTAGTGTGCACCCCGAGTTCGACGGCGAAGCGGCGGCCCAGCTCGGTGAAGCTCGCACCGTAGGCACGCAGCCCCACGACGAGCCGCTCCCGCTGTTCGGCGATGCCGTCGCGCCCCTGCTTCGCCATTCGGTGCCTCCTCCTCGTCCGCTTGGTCCCGGATTGACAACCTACCCCGCCGAAAATTACCTTCATCATGAAGTTACTTCACCATGGAGGTAAATTGGACACCACGGATCGCCCGTCCGCACGCGTCTGGCTGGGCCTGATCGCCGTCTCACTCGGCGTCGCCTTGATCGTCGTGGACATCACGATCGTCAACGTGATCCTCGCGCCGATCATCGAGGACCTGTCGATAACCTCGATCGAAGCCCAATGGATCCAGGAGTCGTATGCAATCGTTTTCGCCGCGCTGCTCTTGCTCAGCGGCCGCCTCGCCGACCTGCACGGCGCCCGCAGGATCTTTCTGATCGGCCTGTCGGTATTCGGACTTACCAGCCTGCTGGCGATGATCGCGCCGAACGGCACGCTGCTCATCGCGGCCCGGTTCGCCCAAGGCATCGGCGGGGCGATGATCCTGCCGACCTCGCTGGCACTGGTGAACACCGCCTTCACAGGCAAGACGCGCGGACAGGCCTTCGCGATCTGGGGGTCGACGATCGGCGCCGCCGCGGCGGTGGGGCCGTTGCTGGGCGGGTGGCTCGCGGACTTCTCTTGGCGCTGGGCGTTCGGAATCAACATCCCGCTTGTCGCGGTGGTCGCACTCGGCGTTCTGCGGTCTCTGCCCGCCGCGCCGCGTATTCCGGGCCGCGTCGACCGGGTCGGTGCCGCCCTGTCCGTGGCCGGGCTCGGCCTGCTGGCATTCGCGCTGATCGAAGGCAGGTCGCACGGCTGGGTGCGGACTGTCGAACCGCTCACTATCGGTGAATTCACCTGGCCCAGCGGCCCCTCGCCAGTACTGATCGCCCTCCTGGCCTCGGCACTCGCGATGGCAGCTTTCTGGCGCAGGCAGGTGGCGCTGCGGCGCAGCGGCGGGGAGCCCCTGATGGACGTCGACCTGTTCGGCATCTCCTCGTTCCGCACCGGCAACGTGGTCACGCTCATCGTCGGACTCGGCGAGTTCGGCATCATCGCGGTGCTGCCGCTGTGGCTGCAATTCACGCTGGGCTACAGCGCCTTCCAGGCCGGGCTCGCACTCGTGGCTCTCGCGGTCGGCAGCTTCTGCGCCAGCGGAGCCAGCTTCTCGCTGCGCGTCTGCGCGCTCGCGCAGGTACGGATCGGGCTGCTGCTCGAGCTGGGCGGACTTGTGCTGCTCGGCCTGATCGCGGCGACCGACACCCGCTGGTGGGCGATCGCGGCCGCCTTGTTCGTCTACGGGATCGGCGTGGGGTTCGCCACCGCGCAGGTGACCAATGTGGTGCTGGCCGACGTTCCGATCGAACGCGCGGGTCAGGGGTCGGGCATTCAGAGCACGGCGCGTGAGTTGGGTTCCGCGCTCGGTATCGCGGTGCTCACGACGCTGTTCTTCAGCGTGCTCGGCACCGGCCTGCGCGATCGGCTCGCGGGATCACCGGACGCGGGTCAGCTCAGCGAAAGCGTGACCGCCAGTGCGGGTTCGCAGATTCCGGCGCTCGCGACCGACCCGTCGACCGCCCCGGCCGCCGACGCCGCGCGCGACGCGATGAGCAGCGGCCTGGAGATCTCCAGCTACGCGTGTGCCGCACTCCTGTTCTCGGCGCTGGCAGCGACCGCGTTCATCTCCGCCGACACCGCCTCGCCCGCTCCTGCCTCCACGACCCCTGCCAGCTGATGTGCCCGCCGCTGTCGAGCGGTACCCGGCTGTACGCGTTCTCGCGTTCTGCTACGGCCGGGTATCGCTCGACCGGTATTTCGCGGTGGTGCTGGGTGCCGCAGACCGGTCAGGTGCGGGCGGTGGTGGTGGGTCGGCGGATCAGCTCGGCGGCGCGGGTGGCGATGGCGCTGCCGAGGTCGGTGGTGGCGGCGGTGCCGCCGAGGTCGGGGGTCAGGACCAGGCCCTCGGCGAGCACGTCGCCGACCGCTCGGTCGATCGCGGCAGCCGCGGCGGACTCGCCGAGATGATCGAGCAGCATGGCGCCCGCCAGGATCTGCGCGACCGGATTCGCGATCCCCTGACCGGCGATGTCGGGAGCGCTGCCGTGCACGGCCTCGAACATCGACGGGGCACTGCGCTCCGGATTGATGTTGCCCGACGGCGCCAGACCCAGCCCGCCGGTGACCGCGGCGGCCAAGTCGGAGAGGATGTCGCCGAACAAATTCGAACCGACGATGACGTCGAGCCGGTCCGGGCGCAGCACGATTTCGGCGGCCAGCGCGTCGACGTGCATCTGGCGCGTGGTCACCTGCGGGTACTCGGCGGCGACTCGATCGAAGACACTGTCCCAGTACGGCATCGAGTGGATCAGCCCGTTCGATTTGGTCGCCGAGCAGAGGCGCCCGCGACGTTCCGCGGCTCGGTCGAAGGCGTAGCGAATGATCCGTTCGCAGCCGACGCGGGTGAACACCGATTCCTGCAGCACGAACTCGTCGGGACGGCCTGGATTGTGTATGCCGCCGATCTCGGAGTACTCGCCCTCCGAATTCTCCCGCACGATAAGGATGTCCAGGTCGGCGGCCGTCCGGTCGCGCAGCGCCGATCGGGTGCCGGGCAGCAACCGCACCGGCCGCAGATTGACGTACTGACCGAAGGCGCGGCGTAGCGGGATCAGCAGGCCCCACAGCGAAACATGATCGGGCACACCGGGGAAGCCGACCGCGCCGAGCAGGATCGCGTCGAATCGGGCGAGCCGGTCCGGACCGTCGACGGGCATCATCGCGCCTGTGCGCAGGTATTGCTCGCAGGACCAGTCGAATTCGGTCCACTCGATACCCGGCAGCACCGCGTCGAGCACTCGCACTGCCTCCGCGGTCACGTCGACGCCGATGCCATCGCCTGGGATGGTGGCGATCCGATATCCGCTCACCCGTGGTTCCTCTCCGCTCGCGCTCCCGCACCGGCATCTCCAGCCGGGCTGTGGTCATGGCTGCGACTATCCGTTGTCGTCGGCTGGGAAACGCGCGGCTCGGCACACCGGCTCACAACTTCACTCCGATGTACTTGGTCTCCAGGAATTCATCGATTCCGGTCAGCCCGCCCTCGCGTCCGAGCCCGGACTCTTTGACGCCGCCGAACGGCGCGGCCGGATTCGACACCACACCCTGGTTGAGTCCCACCATGCCGGTCTCCAGCGCCTCGCATACCCGCAGCCCGCGCCGCAGGTTCTCGGTGAACACGTAGCTCACCAGCCCGTACGGTGTGTCGTTTGCCCGGCCGACCGCTTCGTCCTCGGTGTCGAAGACGCCGATCGCGGCGACCGGGCCGAAGATCTCGGTGTGGCACATGTCGGCGTCGTCGGGGACGTCGACCAGCACTGTCGCCGGGTAGAAGGTGCCGGGACCATCCAGTGCGGTCCCGCCGATGAGCACCGTGGCTCCGCGTGCGCGGGCGTCATCGACCAGGCGCTGCACCTTGGCGACGGCGTCGGCATCGATCAACGGGCCGACCACCACGTTCGGCTCGGTCCCGCGACCCATCGGCAGCGCCGCCATCCGATCGGCGAGCCTGCGTGCGAAGACGTCGGCGACGCCGCGCTGGACCAGAATGCGGTTGGCGGCGGTGCATGCCTGGCCGATATTGCGCATCTTCGCCGCGAGCGCGCCCTCGACCGCCTCGTCCAGATCGGCGTCGTCGAATACCAGTAGCGGGGCGTTGCCGCCGAGTTCCATCGAGGTACGCATCACCGTCTGCGCGCAGTGGGCGAGCAATTGTTTGCCGACCGCCGTCGAACCCGTGAAGGACAGCTTGCGCGAACGCTGGTCGCGGATCAGTGGCGTCATCACCGCGGCGGGGTCGGCGGTGGTGATCACGTTGACCACCCCGGCGGGCAGCCCGGCCGCGGCCATGGTCTCGGCCAGCGCCAGCATCGAAAGCGGCGTCTGCTCAGCGGGTTTCACCACGCAGGTGCAGCCTGCGGCGAGGGCGGGAGCGATCTTGCGCGCACCCATCGCCATCGGGAAGTTCCACGGCGTGATGAGCAGGCTGGGGCCGACCGGCTGCCTGGTCACCAGGAAGCGGGAGCCGCCGGTCGGCGCGGGCAGGTACCCGCCGTCCAAGCGCACGGCCTCCTCGGCGAACCAGCGGAAGAACTCCGCGGCATAGGCGATCTCGCCGCGCGCCTCGGCCAGCGGTTTGCCCATCTCCAGCGTCGCGATCAGCCCGAGCCGCTCGGTCTCGGCCAGCAACGCGCGGTGGACGCGCATGAGCAGGTCGCTGCGCTCTCGCGGTGGGGTGCGCGCCCAGTTCGGTTGCGCCGTGCACGCCGAGTCCAAGGCCGCGAGGCCGTCGGCGGGGTCCGCGTCGGCGACCGAGCAGAGCAGTTCGCCGGTCGCGGGATCGACGACAGGGAGCGATCGGGCGGTCGCACGCCACTCGCCGTCGATGAACAGGCCGCGCGGCACCGTGTCGATCGCGGCTCGTTCGGCTGTGCTCAGGGGGCTTTCGGTGAGCATCGTCGGTGGCTCCTCTCGACCGCGCAGCGTTCGGCCATTGCTGCGACCCGTGCGGCCATGTTATGCATATTGTCGACAATCCGACAATAGACAATCACGCACTCACCCACCCGCTCCGGGAGGCGAATCACCATGACCGAGCTATCGCCCGTCCTGAAACAGGCCACTCCGGTGACCGTCGACCACGGGTCGGGGTGCTATCTCTACGGCACCGACGGACGCCGATACCTGGACTTCACCGCCGGTATCGGCGTGACCAGTACCGGCCACTGCCACCCGCACGTGGTCGCGGCGGCGCAGGCGCAGGTCGCCTCGCTGATCCACGGCCAGTACACGACCGTCCTGCACCGGCCGCTGCTGGACCTCATCGACCGCCTCGGCGCGGTGCTGCCGGAGGGATTGGACGCGCTGTTCTTCGCCAATTCCGGTAGCGAGGCGGTCGAGGCGGCGCTGCGGCTGGTGCGCCAGGCGACCGGACGGCCGAACGTCATCGTCTTCCACGGCGGTTTCCACGGCCGTACCGTCGCGGCCGCCACGATGACGACCTCCGGCACTCGGTTCTCCGCCGGATTCAGCCCGCTCATGTCGGGCGTGCACGTCGCGCCCTTCCCCACCGCGTTCCGCTACGGCTGGAGCGAGCAGGAGGCCACCACGTTCGCGCTGCGCGAACTCGACTACCTGTTCACCACGCTCACCTCCCCCGCCGAGACCGCCGCGTTCCTCGTGGAGCCCGTGCTCGGCGAGGGCGGCTACATCCCCGGCAACACCGAGTTCTTCCGCGGACTGCGCGAACGCGCGGACCGGCATGGCATTCTGCTGGTCTTCGACGAGATCCAGACCGGCTTCGGGCGTACCGGGAAGTTCTTCGGTCATCAGCACTTCGGCGTGCGGCCGGACGTGATCACCATCGCGAAGGGGCTGGCCAGCGGGTTCCCGCTGTCGGGTATCGCGGCGCCGCGCGAGCTGATGGCGCGGGCATGGCCCGGCTCGCAGGGCGGCACCTACGGCGGCAACGCGGTGGCCTGCGCCGCGGCGATCGCCACGCTGGAGGTCATCGAATCCGAAGGGCTGGTGCAGAACGCGGCCGCTCGGGGCGCGCAACTGCTGCACGGCCTGCGCGACAGCGCCACCAAGGCGATCGGCGACGTGCGCGGTCTCGGACTGATGGCGGGCGCCGAGTTCACCACGGCCACCGGCGAACCCGATCCGGTCACCGCCGCGGCCGCGCAGCGCGCCGCGGGTTCCAAGGGACTGCTGCTGCTGACCTGCGGCGCGCAGATGAACGTGGTGCGGATGATTCCGCCGCTGATCGTGACCGATACTCAGATCGAGGACGCGCTCGTCATCTGGTCGGAGGTCCTCGCCGAGCTGTAGCCCGGCGACCACCGCCGCCGACGGCGCGCCTGTACGGCGACCCGGCAGGTGTCCTCGCCCCGCTATGCCTGCACGGCAACTCCGCCATTGTCCCCGAGTCCACCCGTGCCCGCCCGGCGGGTTCATATCAGGAAGCAGGACCGCATGGCCCGCTACATCACCATCACCCTCACCAAGGCCGCGGTAACCTGCCGCGCCCGTCTGCTCGACGAGCAGGCGCCGCGCACCTGTGCGGCGGTGTGGAACGCGCTGCCGCAGGAAGGCGACGCGTTCCACGCCAAGTACGCCCGCAACGAGGTGTACACCCTGCTCCCGCGGATCGGCGCGGCCCCGCACCGGGAGAACCCGACCGTCACGCCGATCCCCGGCGACGTGTGCCTGTTCGATTTCGAACCGTGGGAGATCGGCAATCCGGCCTACGGCTACGAACCCGGCTCCGCGGCCGAGCACGAGCGCGGCGCCACCGACCTCGCGCTGTTCTACGGCCGCAACAATTTGCTGATCAACGGCGACCTCGGCTGGGTGCCCGGCAACGTCTTCGCCACGATCGAGGAGGGCCTGGCCGAGATGGCCGCGGCGTGCAACACCCTGTGGCTGCATGGAGTCCAAGGCGAAACACTCGCATTCGCCCGCGCCTGACACGACGAACCAGTGGCCCCGCGGCACCCGCGGGGCCACTGGGGTTCAGGAGGCCAGCACGAATTCGGCGTAGCGGGCCACTGCCAGCACCAAGTCGTCGGAGTGACGCGGACCGACGATCTGCAGCCCGACCGGTAGACCCGCGGGTGTGGTGCCCACCGGGATGCTGATCGCAGGCTGCTGGGTGAGGTTGAACGGGTAGGTGAACGGCGTCCACTGCGGCCAGCTGTGCAGCCCGCTGCCGGGCGGCACGTCGTAGCCCGCCGCGAACGCGGGAATCGGCACGGTCGGTGTGATCAGGATGTCGTAGTCGGTATGGAAAGCGCCCATGGCGATGCCGAGCTGCGCCGCCACGTTGCGGGCGGCGAGATAATCGACGGCGCTGACGGTTTCGCCGCGCTCCCACACCGTGCGCAGTCCTGGGTCGACCCGCTCACGCGTCCCCGCCGGGAAGCCGGACAGCATGGTGGCCGCCCCCGCCGCCCAGAGCAGTTCGAACGCCTCACGCGGATCGCCGAAACCGGGATCGGCGGCGCTGACCAGCAATTCGGCCTCGGCGAGGCGGGCCGCCGCCGCGTCGACGACCGCGCCGACGTCGGTGTCGACCTCGGCATAGCCCAGCGTTGGCGAGTACGCCACGCGCAATCCGCGCACGTCGCGTTGCATTTCGGCGCGGAACGCGGTGAGCGTGGGGGCAAGCGCGGTCGGGTCGCGCGGATCGGGGAGCGACAGGATGTCCAACAGCAGCGCCGCGTCCTCGACGGTGCGGGTCATCGGGCCCGCGTGTGCCAGCGGACCGAAGGGGCTGGCCGGGTACAGCGGAATCCGGCCATAGGTGGGCTTGAACCCGACGATGCCGCAGAAGGCGGCCGGAATGCGCACGCTGCCACCGCCATCGGTGCCCACCGAGACCGGCCCCATCCCCGCCGCGACGGCCGCGGCGCTGCCGCCGGAGGATCCGCCCGCCGTGGTGGACGGGTCGGCCGGGTTGCGGGTGATGCCGGTCAACGGGCTGTCGGTGACCGCCTTCCACGCGATCTCCGGGGTGGTGGTCTTGCCCAGGAAGACCATGCCGTCCTCGCGCAGCCGCGCCGCCACCGGGCTGTCCACCGACCACGGCCCGGCCGGGTCGATCGAGGTGGATCCGCGCCGGGTGGGCCAGCCCTCGGTCAGGAAGACGTCTTTGATCGAGATCGGCACGCCGTCCAGCAGTCCGCGGGCGTGGCCGGACTGCCAGCGCGCCTCGGAGTCCTTCGCCTGCACCAGGGCACGATCTGGATCGACGAGGCAGAACGCATTGAGCGCGTCGTCCCGGTCGGTGATCGCCCGCAGGATCGCCTCGGTGGCCTCGACGGGCGACAGGGCGCCCGTCGCGTAGGCGGAGACCAGTTCGACCGCCGTCATCGCGGTCGGGTCGGTGGGAGTGTTCATGTCGGGGTAGCTCATGGATGGGCTCCTTCAGCTGGGCACGTACCCCAGCCTTTTGTCGACCACGTTGTCCAGCGGGCGTCCGGTGATCCATTTGTCGAAGTTCTCGGCAAACGTGTTGACGATCTCGGTGCGCCATCCGACGACGTCACCGGAGTTGTGCGGGGTGATCCGGACATTCGGCAGTTCCCACAGGGGGTGATCGACCGGTAGCGGCTCGGGGTTCACCACATCGAGCGCCGCCGCGGCGATCGATCCGGTGCGCAACGCGGCGACGAGATCGTCGGTCACAACGAGTTCCCCGCGGCCCACGTTGACAAACCTGGCGTGCGGCGGCATCGCGGCGAAAGCCGTGGCGTCGAACATATTCCTGGTCTGCTCGGTCAGCGGGGCGATCGCGATGACGTAGTCGGCCCGGCCCAGTTCGGCGTGCAGATCGGTGGCGACGACGCCGAAATCCGGGTCGGAACGTTCGCGCCTGCCCACCGCCCGCACCGTCATCCCGACCGCGCGCAGCAAGCGGGCGATGTGGCGTCCGATCGAGCCGGTGCCGACGATCAGCGCGGTAGCGCCCGCGACGCGTTCGGATTCCCGATGACGCCACACATGCCGCTGCTGCAACAACAGCGACCCGGACAGGTCCTTGGCGAATCCGAGAATCTGTCCGAGGACGTATTCCGCGATCGCCGAGTCGAACAGACCGCGGGCATTGGTCAGCACCACCTCACTGGCCCGCAGTTCGGGAAACATCGCCGGGTCGACGCCGGTCGACCCCATGTGCACCCAGCGCAGCCGGTCGGCCGCGTGCCACGCGCCGGGCAACGCGCGAGTGCGAAAGTCATAGACGAACAACACTTCCGCCCCGCGCACGGCCTCCGCGAGACCGGCGGCCTCCGTGTACCGGACGGTGGCGCGGTCGGCCACCGGTGCCATGCCATCGACGTCGGGCACACTGTCACTGTGCAGGACGGTGACAATCGGGCCCTGATCCACATTGACACACTAAGATCACATCGTATGATTGTCAACAATCCGATCGTGTTCGGAGGTCGTCCCGGCTGAGCGCGAGAGGGGCCGCAGTGGATTTGAGCTTTCCCGACCTGGAGGGTCCCGTCGCGCAACGGGGCATCGGGATCATCGCTCCGTTCGACCTCGCACTGGAACGGGAGCTGTGGCGCTGGGCACCCTTGGAGGTCAGCCTGCACCTGGCTCGCACTCCCTATGAACCGGTTCCGGTGTCGCTGGAGATGGCCGAGCTCGTGTCCGACGCGGCCCACCTGACCGCGGCCACTCGCAACGTCTTGCACGTGGAGCCCGAGGTGGTGGCCTACCTGTGCACGTCGGGAAGCTTCATCAAGGGCTTGGCCTACGAGAAGTCGCTGCGCGAGACCATCTGCCGGGCCGGAGCCCAGGACGCGGTCACCACGTCTGGCGCATTGCTGGAGGCGATCCGCCATTTGCGGCTCACCCGCATCTCGGTACTCACCCCCTACGACGAGATCCTCACGCACAAGCTGCACGAATTCCTCGCCGAGGCCGGGTGCGCCGTGGCGCGCTCCGATCACCTCGGACTCGGTGGTGGCATCTGGAAGGTCAGCTACCGCACCATCGCCGAACGCATCGCCGGCGCCGATGACCCCACCGCGCAGGCCGTCTTCGTCAGCTGTACCAACCTGCCGACCTACGACGTCATCGAGCCGCTCGAACAGGCGCTCGGCAAACCCGTGCTCACCGCCAACCAGCTGACCATGTGGGCCTGCCTCGGCCGGATGAAGCTGCCGATGATGGGCCCGGGCAAGTGGCTACTCAACGTTTTCTGAAGGAAGAACATCGCATGCACGCACCCACCGCCGGCTTCATCTACCCCGACCACGCGGCCGAGGACGACTACCCGCTCGCGGCGGCGGCCCTCGGCGCACACCTGCCGGTAGCCCACATCTACG
Source organism: Nocardia sp. NPDC051787 (assembly GCF_040681325.1). Taxonomy (NCBI): domain Bacteria; kingdom Bacillati; phylum Actinomycetota; class Actinomycetes; order Mycobacteriales; family Nocardiaceae; genus Nocardia; species Nocardia sp. NPDC051787. The sequence goes on along the minus strand of NZ_JBFAYO010000008.1, from coordinate 94,336 downwards.
GCACCGATCTGCACGCCGTCCCCGAACTGCTCGAACTGGGCAGCCCGGAGAAGTTGCGCGTGGGCGCGGCACTGCTCGCCCGGCACCGGCCCGACGCGGTCGTCTGGGCCTGCACCTCCGGCAGTTTCGTCTACGGACCCGCGGGCGCCCGCGAGCAGGTGCGCGCACTCGCCGAGGTGGCGGGCGTCCCCGCGACCAGCACCAGTCTCGCCTTCGTCGATGCCGCGCAAACACTCGGGTTGCGGTCCGTCGCGGTCGCGGCCAGCTATCCCGACGACGTCGCCCGGCTTTTCGTGGCTTTCCTCGCCGACGCGGGCATCGACGTCGTCTCGATGTCCAGCGCGGGTATCGACACCGCCGCCGAAGTGGGCACGCTCACCCCGGCCCAGGTGTTGCGGCTGGCGGCCGACAACGACCACCCGGACGCGCAAGCGCTGCTCATTCCCGATACCGCTATGCACACCATGGCGGTGCTGCCGGACCTGGAAGCTACGCTGGGCAAACCGCTGCTGACGGCCAACCAGGTCACGATCTGGGCAGGCCTGCGGCTGGCCGGCGCCGAGCCGGTCGTTCCCGGGTTCGGCACCTTGTTCGAGGAAAGGCAGATCGATGTCCGTCGTTGATTTCGAGCCGGTGAACCGGCAGTCGACCGCGGAGATGATCGCCGATCGGCTCCGCGAGGCGATCATGCGCGGCAACCTCGCGCCGGGATCGCAGCTCGGCGAAGCGGATCTGGCCGCGCAGTTCGCCGTCTCGCGCGGGCCGGTGCGCGAGGCCATGCAGCGCTTGGTGTCCGAGGGCCTGCTGCACAGCATCCGCCACCGCGGGATCTTCGTCATCGAACTGAGCCTCGACGACGTCATCGACATCTACCGGGCCAGAACGGCACTGGAAGGCGGCGCGCTGGAGCTGATCCTGGACGGCCGCCGCCCGATCGCTTACGAGGCGCTCGGACCCAGCGTCGAGGAGATGGTCGCGTGCGCCGAACGCGGTGACGCGGTCGGGGTGTCCGACACCGACCAGGCCTTCCACGAGGCCCTGGTGGAGAGCGCGGCCAGCCCTCGGCTCGTGCGCGCCGCCCGCACCTTGCTGATCGAGACCCGAATGTGCCTGGGCGCCTTGCAAACCACCTACCCCGACCTCCGCGAACAGGCTCGCGAACACGTCGACCTGCGCGAGGCCATCGCCACCGCCGCGCCCGCCCGAGCGCGCGCCCTGCTCGTCGAGCACATGGACGACGCGGTGCAGCGGCTCCGCCAGCAGATCGGCGGCTACTAGGGCCCCGCAACACTGCGCCATCCGAGCCGTGCCGCTGCCCGCTCAGGTCAGACGGACCACCGCACGGTGCGGGTGTCGGCATTGCCTTCGACGAGCTCGAGGCGCTGGATGGCCGCGATCACGCCGAGGATCTCGATGCCTGGACCCGCCGCCGCTTCTCGGCGTCACAGCTCGGGCAGCTCTCGATGTGGCGGCTGACGCGTTTGCGCCACAGTGGGGTGAGTCGGCCGTTAGTCGCCGATCCGAGGGCTGACCTCGTGCTCCGGCTCGTTGAGGTCCAGGCGGTCGAGACAGCCAGTGGGCGCGTCGTCGGCGAAGGATCCATGTTCGCCAGCGTCGTGCCAGGGAACCGGCCCGACTGCGCCGGCGTGCCGGTTTACTTCACCGTCCCCTTGGAGAAGTTTACCGACGGGGTAGCCGGCGAGGTGAGACGCGAGCTCGAGGCCGGGGCCGGGGCCGGCATACCGGACACACTCGAGGTTGCCGCCCAGTACCTGAATAACGGCGACATCAAAATCAACATCGAGCGTCGGCCTGTGCGTCACAGCAGGCCACCGACCAGCGCGGCGTCGAATTCCGCACGGGAGACCAGGAAGTCGCCATTGGTGTCCGCGGCGGCAACCATCCGCTCGACCGCCTCCTCATCGACCTCCAAGCCGAGCGCCCGGATCCCCATCGTGATGTCCGCTACCGAGACGAGGCCGTCGCCGTCCCGGTCCCACAACCCGAACGTATCGACCGGTCGTTCACTCATCGCCCATTACCTTCGCCGCCACTGCCTACCCGTGGCCGCCACTGGACTCCGCGTACGACGGCCACCGCACACTGTACGGATTCGGTTGGGCCGGTGGTGCTCCGACGTCGCAGCTCGGCTACTTCACCGATGTTGTCCGAGCAGGCAAGCGTGGCCGGGATCGAGCTGTTCGGCCTCGGCGCTCGAACCGCGGAGGCGTCGTTCATGTTGCCAGAAAGGTCCTGATTGCTTCGTCGCTGGTGAGATGGTTGGCGCCGACGGTGACGTCGATCGTCGGGTAGTTTCTGCGCACGGCGTCGGCGATGCCGGAGAGCCGATCGGTGACTATTGCGGGGTCGCGCAACGACTCTTGGCTCAGGCCCTCGAAGCCGGGGAATCCGTCGGCTACCAGTGTTACGTCGGGGTTGTCGATGATGTTGTCGTAGGTTTGAAATTTCACGCTGACGATCTTGGATGTGTCCACCCGGCCCGGGGTGGTGAAGACTCGGTCGCTGACACCTTCGACAAAGTTGGCTGCCGAGTGCCCGTCCGCGGCCATCGGATGCGCACGGATACGGTTGGCGTCGATACCGAGCACCATGCCCGCGGGATGGAACCGCATTGTGCCGTCACGGACATCGACCCAGCTCGTGATCGTTCCGTACACGCCGGCGATGTCGGTGCCGTCCGTCAGGTATACGACGTCTCCGGCGGTACTGTGCGACGCTGTGCGGATATAGCCGTCCTCACCTGCGGCTTCTTCTCCGCGAAAAGCCCTGGGAAATACTTGCTCGACTTGCCACAGGCGTGCTCCGTTGTAGAAGGTATCCAGTGGTGCGGACCCGGATCCAGACAGCGAAGGCGGGGATGGCGGGTCGCCGCTGTCGAAATCATGGCGAAACCCTCGGTCAGCGTTCCGAAGTACCTCGGCTCCATCGTCGGCTCCACGAGCGATGGGCCTGACGCCGTGTTCGGCAGCCGCCCTTGCTGCCCTGCTGATCTCGCTGCTCAAGTGCTGGGTGAACTGAACCCATTTCCGCGCCAGCAGGTCGGATCGAATCAGCAATACACCGCCACCCTCGGCGTGATCGCCACAGCCGCCTCAGCTGCGCGTAGCACCGTCGCAGGTATCTGTGTGGCGATGCGATCCCCGACCGCCGGCCCGGTATGCAGCCGAGCCGAGCTCGTTTGTCCGCAGCAGGTCGACCTCGAATTCGGCGAAGGTTGTGTGCGTACTGCATGGCGGCGACCCGCCCAAACCTGATCCGCTGTTATCGCGCCACGCAGGCGCTGCCGAGGTTTGTACCGGTGCCGACTTCCACGGTGATACTCGTCTCGGCGAGGTCGCCGGTGGCTTCCTTCGCGGTGCGGACATGCGTGCCGGTCGTGCTCGCGGTCCACGTCGCGGTGCCGGTGCCGCCGGAGACCTGCTTGTTGCCGCTGCGAATCTCCCATCCGTTGTCCAGGAAGCTGATGCGCAAGGCGTTGTCGCTCACGGCTTTCATTCGTAACCGAAGCCGTTCCCGAGACCTGGGGACACGGCGAAGCTTTGGACCTCGGCGACGGCCGATGGCGCGCCCATGATCAACGCTGCTGTCGCAGCAACTGTGGACTCAACGATCCTTCTGCCGAAAGTCATTGCGCTCCTCGCTATCCGAGTCGAACCGGATCCTATCCGTAGCACGTCGGTGAGGCTCCCACGCCTTGGGAAGATGCGGATCCGGTTCAGTGGGGTTGCCGGGAAGACCGCGAGCCCGGACCAGCACGGCAAGCGCACCCGCTAGAGACAGCCGGGTCCGCCCATACGCGAGTCGCGACCGGTCGACGTTATTACCTGTTGTTAAGGATTCCTTAAGGCCGACCGGCGAGGGTGAGTGCGAAATCAGCTGTCTACTCATGCTTTTCACACGGATTCGGACTCCGATGCCGAACAGTCGCTTACTGCGACAGTGATTTCGATGTGGAACAGGAGCCTTGATGATCAAAACCCATCCCATCCTCCTTGGGCTTCCCGCGCTCGTGCTGGCCGCTACTGCCGGTCTGGCGACGGCTCCCACTGCCGCGGCGCAACCCCCGGTGCCGACTTACACCTGCAAGTACACACCTATCGAAAACTATTTCGTGATATTCAACCTGATGAAAGCACGCGGGTGCACGGCGTCACCGGGCGCCCCGTTGGATGGTACTTATTTCCACCCCGTCAGGATGGAAAACAGCCTCACCGGTGAAAAATGGGAGTGCGGTGGCGCGTTCCCGTCCCTCGGGAAACCGATCCATCCGGGAATGGGATCACTCGAAGCGGAGGAGGTGCTCAACGCCGGGGTGAACGCGAGCAACTGCCGCTCGGTCTGATCGCACGGCGCGAGCGATACGCCGTTTGCGAATGCCTGCATCCCTTAATATTGCCGATTTTTGATTCGAATAGGAACCGCGATGATCACAACCCGCCTGCTCCGCCTCGGGCTGCCTACACTCATGCTGACCGCTACCGCCGGCCTGATGGCCGCCCCCACCGCTGCCGCGCAAGTCCTGCCGACCTACACCTGCAAATATACGCTCGATCAACCCCACTTCGGATCCGTGAAGGGGCGGGAATGCACCGCCTCGTCGGGCGCCCCTTTAACGGGCTGGCACATTATAACTTTCCAAATGGAAAACAGCGAATCGGGCGAGAAATGGGTGTGCGGTGACGTCGACGCGGCCGTTATCCCGTATTATCTGGACAAGATCTATCCGGATTATTCCGATTTTGAACGTGCATACGGCCATGGAGCAGACGCAGGTAGCTGCAAACGCCTACTGAACTGATCACCAAACCTGAAACGTGCTGGATGTTGCCCGCGAAAACCAGAAGCTTCACCAGATAATCCGAATATTGATCACGGGCTTTCGCCTATGGGCTACTTCGACTCGATGATCGCCGTGATGGAGGCCGAGTTGGTGTAATCCTGGCCGGTGATACGAGCGATGGAGATCGCCATGGCATCGCCGAGAGCAGCAGGACGGCGCCGATGGTGGTAGACCGGAATCAGGGGCTGCTGACCCATGACAGCGCCCGACCGAGTAGACACAGCACGAGTCCAACCAGATGCGGTGTCGTCTATGGGTGGATCAGAGGTTGGCCGGGCGGACGACCATCACCGATGACGCGCGGTTGCCGGATTCCCGCAGCAGGGCGATGGCTCGGCCTGCGGGGTCGATGGCGGCGTAGACGCCGGGGATTCCGACCGGGGCGAGCCAGCGTCCGTTGCGCAGGTCGTCGGACTGCTTCTCGTCGATGTCCCGGTGCGGGAAAGCGGTTCCGACCGCAGCGTCGATATCGAGGCTCAGCGCCGGCGTGCCCGATTCCGCGGCGGCGGCAAGCTCGTCCAAGGTGCGGGCGTGCTCGAGGGTGAACGGACCGACTCTGGTGCGCCGCAAGGCGGTCAGGTGGCCGCCGACGCCGAGGGCGGCGCCCAGGTCGCGGGCCAGCGCTCGCACGTAGGTGCCCGAGGAGCACTCGACCACCACGTCCAAGTCGACGGATTCGCCGACGTCGCGGCGGGCCAGCACGTCGAAGCGCGACACCGTGACGGGGCGGGCGGCCAGCTGCACGTCCTCACCCGCACGGTGGCGAGCATAGGCGCGTTCACCGCCCACCTTGATCGCGCTCACCGTCGCGGGGATTTGGTCGATGTCACCGGTCAGCTCGGCGGTGCGCGCCACGATGTCGGCGTCGATGAGGTGGGCGGCCGGGGTGGTGGCGAGCACCTCGCCCTCCGCGTCGTCGGTGGTGGTGGCCTGCCCGAGACGGATGGTCGCGGTGTACGCCTTGGTCGTCAGGGTGAGCAGGCCGAGCAGCTTGGTCGCGCGTTCCACGCCGAGCACAAGCACGCCGGTGGCCATCGGGTCCAGCGTGCCCGCGTGCCCGATCTTCTTGGTGTGCAGCAGCTTCCGGCATTTCGCGACGACGTCGTGGCTGGTCCAGCCACCGTCCTTGTCGATGATGAGCAGCCCGCCGAGAGCGTCCATCAGACGTGCACGATCGCGGTCAGGATGTAGCCGTCGACGATCAGCCAACGGCCATCGAACGAGCGTAGCGGCACGCCGCCGTCGGTGGTCTGCCCCGGCACCAGCAGTTCGGTGTGGAAGCTGCCGTACCCGGAATCGGCTGTACTGTCTTCGATCTCGAAGGTGATGTGCGCGTCCTCGAAGCCCAGCCAGCGCACCGTCAGCGGGAACCATGCCTTGTAGGTGGCTTCTTTGGCGCAGAACAGCAGGCGGTCGAGATGCAGCTCGGAGTCGGTGGTCTTCAGCCATTCCCGCTCCTGCGGCAGGCTGACCGAGTCCAGCACGCCGTCGGGCAGCGTGGCATGCGGCTCGGCATCGATGCCGATGGAACGGAACCGCAGCTTGTGGCCGAGGGCGGCGGCCTGGTAGCCGTCACAGTGGGTCAGGCTGCCGACGATCCCGCGCGGCCATACCGGAGCGCCTCGCTCCCCCTTGCCGATCGCGACCGGCGGCTCGCCGAGCTGCGCCAGCGCCAGGCGGGCGCAGTGCCGTGCGCCGATGAAATCCCGGCGCCGCTTCTCCACCGACTTGGCGATGAGATGCTCTTCCGCCGGATGCGGCTTCAGATCCTCCGGGTACGCCACCAACTCGGCCGAGGCCACACCCGCGGGCAGAATGTTCTCGATCATCACCGCCGAGCCTAGCCGAGTCGCAACAGCCGGTAGCGCAGCGCCATGTGCGCACTCATCCCGCCGACTCTCCGCATGTGACTACCGACGCCGCCCGTTGGGGCCGCCGCGGCCGCCCTCCCGTCGACAGGCCCACACGCCGGGTCGGGCTGGATCATCGAGCTCGCCTGACATTCGCCCACTGCGTGAAGTCGGTAGCGCAAAGCACTACGGCGGCGCACGCTGAATCGCGACGATGCCCCGCGAGGAACAGCTATCTCGACCCCAGAGCGCGGGCTGTTCCGCCCGCGATGGTGACGGTCCGCAGCGAATCGCTCCGTCAGGGTCCCGGAGGACTACGCCAGTCCGCGCCGCTGCTGCGCCTTGCTGCGCATTTCCGCGGCGGCGGCCTCCATTTCCGGGGTCACCTGGAAGTGGCCGCCCCATTTGTTCAGCGTGCCCGGTGGATACTGCGGGGTGGGCAGGATCTGGCGCAGCAGTCGATCAGGCAGGCCGCGACGCTGCCATTCGCGGGGGTAGCCGAGCGAGACCTCCTCGAACCGGACGCCGTCGTAGTGCGAGGTACGCGGGATGTGCAGGTGGCCGTAGACCGAGCAGACCACGTTGTAGCGGGTGTGCCAGTCCGCGGTCAGTTCGGTGCCGCACCACAGCGCGAACTCCGGATAGAACAGCACATCGGTCGGCTGCCGTACCAGCGGAAAGTGGTTGATCAGGACGACCGGCGTGCCCGGCGCGAGCGCGTCGAGCTTGCGTTTGGTCACCTGCACCCGGGCATGGCACCACGCGTCCCTGGTCAGGTACGGCTCCGGCGAGAGCAGGAACTCGTCGGTCGCCACCACGTTGCGCTCCCTGGCGATGGCGAGACCCTCCGCCTTCGTGGTGGCGCCCTCCGGCAGGAACGAGTAGTCGTACAGCAGGAACATCGGCGCCAAGGTCACCGGTCCGCCGTATTCCTCGGCGCCCGCGCCCTCCCACACCGGGAATGGGTCCTCCGGCGTCAGCACGTCCAAGTCGCGGCACATGGCGACCAAATAGTCGTAGCGCGCCACCCCGGACATCTGCACCGGATCCTTCGCCGTGGTCCACAGCTCGTGGTTGCCCGGCACCCAGATCACCTTGGCGAACCGGCCGCGCAGCAGCTCCAGCGCCCACCGGATATCCTCGGTCTTCTCCCCCACGTCGCCGGCCACGATGAGCCAGTCCTCCGGCGAGTCCGCCGTGATCTGCTCGACGACCGGCCGATTCCCCTGGTGCCCGACGTGAATGTCGCTCACCGCCATCAACTTGGGTATCACCACACCTACCTTGGCACATCCGTTCCGATTCGCACGCACCGGCCGAGCCGGGTGTCGCCGACGCTCCCGTTACGCCGGCACCTCGGCGCCGACGCGGGCCCACCGGCCCGACAGCGCCCGCCACGCGACGGCGATCAGCCGCAACACCATGAACGCGGCCAGGCCGGACCAGATTCCGGCCACGCCCCAGTCGAAGGCCAGCGACAGCCAGATAGCGGGCAGGAACCCGGCCAGCGCCGCGGTGAGCGTGGTGGTGCGCAGGTAGGCGGCGTCACCCGCGCCGAGCAGAACGCCGTCGAGGGCGAAGACGACGCCTGCCACCGGAATCAGGGCGACGAAGAACCACCACACCAGGTGGGTGCGATCGAGGACCTGCGGGTCGCCGGTGAACAGCGCCGGGATAACCGTCGCGCCCGCCGCGAAAAAGGCGGCAAGAGCGAGGCTGAAGATCTCCGACCACCGGGTGACGCGCCGGGCTATGCCGCGAGCGCCCGCGGTGTCACCCGCGCCGAGCGCGGCGCCGGTGAGCGTCTGCGCCGCGATGGCCAGCGCGTCCAAGGCGAGGGCCAGGAAGTTCCACAGCTGCAGGACCAACTGGTGGGCGGCCACCGAGGCGGCGCCGAACCGGGCCGCGACCGCGGCGGCCGAGACGAAACAGGCTTGGAAGGCGAAGCTGCGAACGATCAGGTCGCGACCGAGCACGAGTTGCGCGCGCATGACCGCCCACTGCGGCGTCAACGAAACCCGTTCGCGGACCAGCGCGTTCAGAAACAGCGCCGCCATCACCACCTGCCCGGCGACGTTCGCCACCGCGGAACCGGGCAGCTCCATACGCGGCGCGCCGAACAGTCCGTGCACCAGCACCGGGCACAAGAGGGCCGAAACCGCGAGTCCGGCAACAACATAGGCCAGCGGCCTGCGCGTCTCTTGGACGCCGCGCAGCCAGCCGTTACCCGCCATGGAGATCAGGATCAGCGGCACGCCGAACAGCGCGATCCGCAGCCAACCCAGCGCCGCCGCCGCGATGTCGCCGCCACCAGCGATCGCGTTCGTCAGCGGAACGGCGAAGGACTCGGCCACCAGCAGGATCGCGGCGCCGACCGCGATCGCGATCCACGTCGCCTGCACGCCTTCGGCGACCGCACCGCGATGATCGCCCGCGCCGTGGCGACGTGCCGAGCGCGCGGTGGTGCCGTAGGACAGGAAAGTGAGCTGTGAACTCGTCTGCGCCAGAATCAATCCGCCGACCGCGAGGCCGGCCAGCGCGAGCGCGCCGAGCCGACCGACGACGGCGAGATCGAACAACAGGTAGAGCGGCTCGGCGACCAGTACGCCGAGCGTCGGCAACGCCAGCCCGAGGATGCGCTTCGGCCCCGCCGCGGCGGCACGATCGACCTCGATCAGCCGCGCCGCGGCATCCGGCAATGCCGGATCGGTAGCCTCCGCGCCGCTGGAACCCCTCACGTTCACGAACACCTCTCCTGCTCCGACAGCGCACACACGCACGAGACGAGCCCAGCTCCGACCGGACACCGACCGCGCACCGGCCGACCGGCACGCCGACGTGACGTAGGACAGGCGACCGGGGAACTGCCGCGGGCACACACCGGGCCTGCGGCAGGAGACGACAACGCGGCAGGCCGAATCGATTTCGCGGCGACGGACTTCACCCGATCGATACCGAAGATCACCGTCACCCGAGCGCGGCCAACAGCGCGGCGACCAACTCCTCGGGCGAGCCGTAGGCCGTGTACCCAGCGGCGAAGCGGTGACCGCCGCCGCCCAGCGCCGTGGCCACCTCCGCCACGTCCACGCCGTCGCCCACCGAGACCTCGCTGTCGCGCGAGCGCAGCGACACCGTCCACCGATCGGGCACGCCGTGGGATTGCTTGAACACCGCGGCGATTCCCGCTTCCGCGGTCGTGCGCACGATATCGATGACGCTCTCGACCTCCTCCGACCGCACCCCGTCGACATCGTCGCGGTGCACGAACGCGTACACCAGCCCGATGCCACCGCGCACGTCCGGCATCAGCCGCGCGGTCCCCAGCACTCGCGACAGCATCGGCAGCCACCCGAACGGGTGCGTGTCCAGCAAGGTGCGGGCGATCTCCGCGCCATCGATCCCGGTCGACAGCAGGCGCTCGGCCAGTTCGTGGGTACCCGGGCGCACCCACCGGAACGAGCCGGTATCGGTGACCAGACCGGCGTAGAGGCAATGCGCCACGTCCGGATCGATCGGCACGCCCCAGGCGTCGAGCAGCCGCGCGATCACGCTCGTGGTGGACTCGGCGCCGGAATCGACCACGTTGATCGCACCGAACCGGGTATTCGACCGGTGGTGATCGATCACCATTGTCGTTGCGGCGCCGGGCAATCGGTCGGCGAGCGAGCCGAGCCGAGCCGCGCTACCGCAGTCGACCGTGACGAGAAGGTCCACCTCGGCGCGCACCTCGGCGGGCGCCACCAGATGCCACACACCCGGCAGCGACCGCATCGAGACGGGCAATTCGGCCGGCTCGGCGAACGACACCTGCACCGGAGTCCCCCGCTGATGCAGGACCAGCGCCAGCGCGAGACCGCTTCCAATGGTGTCCGCATCGGGCTGCACATGGCAGATGATGGTCACCGAGCGCGCCGCGTCCAGCGCCGCCACGGCCGCGTCCAGGTCGGCCGTTTCCCGCATTGTCGTCATCGACTACCGCATGTCACTCGTCGGCGTCGCGTTCGACCTTGTAGGGGTCGGCGTCGCCCGCGGGCCTGGCGGTGGCGGCCACCTTGGCGACCGCGTCGTCCGCGGCCCGCGCCTTGGCGAGCAGTTCCTCCATCTGCCGCGCCGCGTCGGGCACGGTGTCCAGCACGAACGCCAGCGACGGGGTGAACTTCACCCCGGTTCCCGCGCCCACTTTGGAGCGCAACACACCCTTGGCCTTCTCCAGACCGGCGGCCGCACCCTCGTAATCCGGTTCGGCATCGAGGGTTTCGCCCATCACGGTGTAGTACACCGTCGCCTCGCGGAGATCGCCGGTCACCTTGGCGTCGGTGACGGTCACGAAACGCAGCCGCGGATCCTTCACCTCGTATTCGATCGCGGTGGCCACGATCGAAGCGATCCGCTTGGCGAGTCGGCGTGCCCTGGCTTGATCCACCATGGCCGTTTCCTCCTCACTACTTCTGTTCTCCCACCACGGTCAGTCTTCGGGTCCGAAGATCCGGCGGCGCACCGCCAGCAACTGTAACTCCGGACGGGCCGCGACGTGCCGTTCACATCTGTCCAGCACCTCGGTCAGGTGGTCCATTCCCGCGCTGACCATGGCGACGCCCAGCAGCGAGCGCCGGTAGAGATCATGGTCCCCGCCTTCGGCGGCACTCACACCGAAGCGCTGCAATTCGGCCAGGATCGGCCGGATTACCGAACGCTTCTGCTTCAGTGAATGCACATCGCCGAGTAGCAGGTCGAATTCCAGTGCACCCAGGTACACCGACACCCCTCTAATTGTTGTACGACCGGCCGGGACGCCGCGACATACCGCGCGGCGTCCCGGCTCGTCTCGGTCTATCAGTCGCGCGGCTTCTCGCGCAGCTCGTAGGCCTCGATGATGTCGCCTTCCTTGATGTCGGAGTAGGTGACCGTCATACCGCACTCGTAGCCCTCGCGGACCTCGACGGCATCGTCCTTCTCCCGTTTCAGCGAGGAAATCGTCATCGTCTCGGCGATCACCACGTTGTCGCGGAGCAGGCGCGCCTTGGCGTTGCGCTTGACCGAACCCGAGGTGACCATGCAACCGGCGATGTTGCCGACCTTCGACGAGCGGAAGATCGCCCTGATCTCGGCGCGACCCAGCTCGACCTCTTCGTAGATCGGCTTGAGCATGCCCTTCAGGGCCTTCTCGATCTCGTCGATGGCCTGGTAGATCACCGAGTAGTACCGGATGTCGACGCCCTCGCGGTTGGCCAGCTCGGTCGCCTTGCCCTCGGCGCGGACGTTGAACCCGATGATGATCGCGTTCGACGCCGACGCCAGGTTGACATTGGTCTCGGTGACGCCACCGACACCGCGGTCGATGACCCGCAGTCGCACCTCGTCGTCCACCTGGATCCCGAGCAGCGCCTCTTCGAGGGCCTCGACGGTACCGGAGTTGTCGCCCTTGAGGATCAGGTTCAGCTCGCTGGTTTCCTTCAGCGCGGCATCCAGATCTTCCAGGCTGATCCGCTTGCGGCTGCGTGCGGCCAGCGCGTTGCGCTTGCGCGCGTTGCGCCGGTCGGCGATCTGCCGTGCGATCCGGTCCTCGTCGACCACGAGCAGGTTGTCACCGGCGCCCGGCACCGACGTGAAGCCGATGACCTGGACCGGCCGCGACGGCAGCGCCGCGTCGACGTCCTCGCCATGCTCGTCCACCATGCGCCGCACGCGACCGTAGGCGTCGCCCGCGACGATCGAGTCGCCGACGCGCAGCGTGCCGCGCTGCACCAGCACCGTGGCGACCGGGCCGCGGCCGCGGTCGAGGTGCGCCTCGATGGCCACACCTTGGGCGTCCATGTCCGGGTTCGCCCGCAGGTCGAGGGCGGCGTCCGCGGTGAGCAGGACCGCCTCGAGCAGTGCCTCGATGTTGGTGCCCTGCTTGGCGGAGATGTCGACGAACATCGTGTCGCCGCCGTACTCCTCGGCCACCAGGTTGTACTCGGTCAGCTGCTGCCGGATCTTCTCCGGGTTCGCGCCTTCCTTGTCGATCTTGTTGACCGCCACCACGATCGGCACGTCGGCCGCCTGCGCGTGGTTGATCGCCTCCACCGTCTGCGGCATGACGCCGTCGTCGGCGGCGACCACCAGGATCGCGATGTCGGTGGCCTTCGCACCACGGGCACGCATGGCGGTGAACGCCTCGTGACCCGGGGTGTCGATGAAGGTGATCAGCCGGTTGTCGTCGCCCAGGTGAGTGAGCACCTGGTAGGCGCCGATGTGCTGGGTGATGCCACCGGCCTCGCCCTCGCGGACGTTGGCCTTGCGGATGGTGTCCAGCAGCCGGGTCTTACCGTGGTCGACGTGACCCATGACGGTCACCACCGGCGGACGCTGCTCGAGGTCTTCCTCGCCGCCCTCGTCCTCGCCGTAGGTGAGGTCGAACGACTCCAGCAGCTCGCGGTCCTCGTCCTCGGGGCTGACCACGTGCACGACATAGTTCATCTCGCTGCCGAGCAGCTCGAGCGTCTCGTCGTTCACCGACTGGGTCGCGGTGACCATCTCGCCCAGGTTGAACAGGGCCTGCACCAGCGCGGCCGGGTTCGCGTCGATCTTCTCCGCGAAGTCCGACAGCGACGCGCCGCGGGCGAGCCGGATGATCTCGCCGTTGCCGCGCGGCAGCCGCACGCCACCGACGGCGGGCGCCTGCATCGAGTCGTACTCTTGCCGCTTCTGCCGCTTCGACTTACGGCCACGGCGGGGCGCGCCACCGGGACGGCCGAACGCGCCGGCCGCACCACCGCGGCCGCCGGGACCACCGGGACGACCGCCGCCGCCACCACCGCCGGGACGACCGCGGAACCCACCGGCCGCACCGCCACCGGCACCGGGCGCACCCGCGCCCGCACCGGGAGCTCCGCCGCCGCCACCGCGGTAACCGCCGCCACCGCCACCGCCACCGGGGCGACCGGCACCGGCGCCTCCGCCGGGACGACCGGGACGACCCGCGCCGGGACCACCGGCTCCGCCCGGACGTGCCGCACGCGAGGGCATCGCACCCGGGTTCGGGCGCGGCGGCATCGAGCCGGGGCTCGGCCGCGGACCACCGGGACGCGGACCACCCTGGCCGGGTGCGGGGCGTCCACCCTGCGCAGGACCGGGACGCGGACCACCCGCGGGACCGGGACGCGGGCCATCCTGGGCGGGGCCGGGACGCGGACCACCCGGACGGGGAGCCGGTCGCGGCGCGGGACGCTCCGGAGCCGACGAATAGGGGTTGTTACCGACGCGCGGGGTCTTCGGCCCCGGACGCGGACCGGACGAGCCGCCACCCGGACGCGGGGCACCCGGCGTGGGTGCGCCGGGACGCTGCTGCTGACCGGGTCGCGGACCACCCGGCGTCGGGCGCGGGCCCGCGGGGGCCGGTGCGGAACTCGCGGTCGCGCCGGAGGCCGCGGCGGCCGCCGGAGTGATGGACTCCCGTGCCGCGGGCTTGGGCGCTGGGGCTGGTCCCGGACGCGCGGCGGGGCCCGGCTTCACCGCCGGGGACTCGCCGGTGCGCGCGGCGGGACGGGCGCTCTCCTGGGCGGCGGGGGCCGCCGGAGCGGGCGCCGGGGCCGGACGCGGACCGGGACGCGGGCCTCCGCCCGCGGGCTTCGCGGCCGGACGGGCCGACGACGGACCGGGGCGCGCACCCGACTTGGCGCCGTTCGACGGGGCGGATTTCGCCGCGAACGACTCACGCAGCCTGCGCGCGACGGGAGCTTCCACCGTCGACGACGCGGACTTCACGAACTCGCCCTGCTCCTTGAGCGTTGCGAGTAGTTCCTTGCTCGTGACACCGAGTTCTTTGGCCAACTCGTGCACGCGGGCCTTGCCTGCCACTGCTCTCCTCACTGAGAGGCCGAGCAGCGCCACCGTCTTGCTGACGGGGGCCCGCACGACCTCGGGTTATCTCCGATGGACGTTCATCGTTGGTACTTCACGGTGTGCTCATGAGTGCTCGTGCCTGTTCTCGAGGTAATGCTCCAGGGCTGAGATATCCAGATGTCCGGACACTCGTAGTGCTCTGCCGATGGCTCGGCGCCGCTCTGCCGTGCTCAGACAAGCCGAAAAGGGGTGCAGCCAGGCACCCCGTCCGGGAAGTCTGCGCCGCGGATCGGGAACGATCTCGATGACGTGGGAGCCGTCACCGGTCTCACGATCCCGAGCCACGATCCGCAACAGATCGACGGCCAGTTCGCGCTTCCGGCACCCGATACACGTCCGCACGGGAGCCGACCGGCGCTGGGGCGCCGCGTGCTGCTCGGTGGTGCGATCGGGCATAAGTGCCGAAGGTTCGGACTGAACCTTGGACCACTCTACCGCTGCCTTGCTCGGAACGCCGAACCCCTCCCCCGCGGAAGTTACGAACCTGTCATCCCGAGCACTCCGCTGGCGGGTTCCGGTCAACTCCGGTGCGCCTCCGTCCGGACGGATCCGCCCATGTCAGGGGCGGCATCGCTGCGGATATCGATGCGCCAACCGGTCAGCCGCGCGGCCAAGCGGGCGTTCTGTCCCTCCTTGCCGATGGCCAGCGAAAGCTGGAAATCGGGCACCACGACGCGGGCCGCGCGCGCCTCGGGGTCGACGATCGTGACCGAAACCACTTTCGACGGCGAGAGCGCGTTGCCGACGAACGTCGCCGGGTCGTCGGCGTAGTCGATGATGTCGATCTTCTCGCCGGCCAGCTCGCTCATCACATTGCGCACCCGTTGGCCCATCGGGCCGATGCAGGCGCCCTTCGCGTTGACGCCGGGCACGGTGCTGCGCACGGCGATCTTGGAGCGGTGCCCCGCCTCCCGCGCAACGGCGACGATCTCCACCGAGCCGTCGGCGATCTCGGGCACCTCCAGCGCGAACAGTCGCCGCACCAGGTTCGGGTGGGTGCGCGACAACGTGATCTGGGGGCCACGCGGACCGCGCGAGACGCCGACGACGTAGCACTTGATCCGGTCGCCGTGCTCGTAGGTCTCGCCGGGCACCTGTTCGGCGGGCGGGATCAGTCCCTCTGTGCCGTGCAACTCGCTGCCGATGCGCACGACGACCGTGCCGCGGGCGTTGGCGCGTGCGTCGCGCTGCACCACGCCGCCGACGATGTCGCCCTCGTGGGTGGAGAACTCGCCGAAGGACTTCTCGTTCTCCGCGTCCCGCAGCCGCTGCAGCACGACCTGCCTGGCCGTGGTCGCCGCGATCCGGCCGAATCCCTCGGGGGTGTCGTCCCATTCGGAGATCACGTTGCCGTCGGCGTCCAGTTCGCGCGCCATCACCCGGACCACGCCGGTCTTCTGGTTGATGTCGATGCGCGCGTTGGGCTGATGCCCCTCGGTGTGGCGGTACGCGGTCAGCAGCGCCGACTCGATCGCGGAGATCACGGTCTCGATCGAGATCCCCTTGTCTGCGACGATCGCGCGCAGGGCTTCGATTTCGATGTTCATTCCACGATCCCTTCGGTCGGCGAATCGGACGCTGTTACGGATTGGTGTTGTGCATTCGGTGTTCCTCGAGCAGGTGCCGCGTCGGCGACCGCCACCGCGTCTTCCTCGCCCGGAACGGGTCGTCCCGGAACGACTCCGCCGGCGAGCTCCAGCTCGCGCGGGCCGGGCGGGGAGAACTCGACTTGGACGACGGCGCTGCCGATGTCGGCGAGTGGGACCGTCACCCGGTGCGGGTCACGCTTGCCGCCGAGCACCAGCGCTACCGAATCGCCGGTGAGCGCGCCGACTCTGGCATCGAAGGTCGCCGCCCCTTCCGGCGGCTGCACGCCGTCACGTAGTGCGACACGCACCTTCCGCCCCCGGGCCCGGTGCCAATGCCGGTCGGCGGTCAGCGGGCGATCGATGCCCGGCGTCGTCACTTCCAGGAGGTAGGGCGTCTCGCCGAAATCTCCCGCGTCGTCCAGCAGCGCCGACAGCTCCGCGCTGAGCGTGGCGATCGAGTCCAGATCGGACGCGTCGCTGTCCACGATCACTTGCACCCGAGCCTGCGCGTCCGCGCGCTTGCCCGCCGTCGAGATCTCGACGCCCTCGAGGTCGAATCCTCGGCGTTCGACGAGACCAGCGACGAGCTGGCTCACCCTTTCCTCGGTCGGCATCGGCATGTGGGCGGCTCCTGGTTCAGTTGTGACGCGGCGGGAAATTTCTCTACCGAAGGTCTAGCGTAACGCGCCACGAGAGTGTAAAGGACCAGTGGTCGGGGAGTTCGCGCGCCACGGCCGACGCCTCGTCCGGTGGCGTGCCACGAATCTGGCACGATGGTCCCGTGCCCATCCGCCTTCCCGCCCCGCCGCGTGCCGGGTGCACTTCCGGCATTCCCACCGACCGGCACGAGCCCCGCCTCGCCGCCCTGGATCGTCGCAGCGCACTACGCCTCGCGGGCGGAGGAACGGTCGGCATCCTCACCCTCGGCGCCCTGGCGGGCTGTGCTGAAAAGGATGTGATCCACGAACCGGATCCACTTGCCGCACAGGAGATTCTGGCTCGCGCCGATGCGGCCGCCGCCTCCGCGGCCATCGCCATGGCACCGGAACGGCACGCGGCGCTCAGTGTCATCGCTGCCGAGCGCACCGCGCACGCCGATGCGCTGCGCACCGAGATCGCCCGCGTGATCGGTGTCTACGCCGACGGAACCACACCGGTGCACCGCACCCGCGCCAATGGATCAGGGCCGTCCGCCGTGGCCGCCGGCAGCGCCGTTCCACCTACCGCCCCGCCGAGTATCGATGCGCTGCGCGCCCAGCTGACCGCGTCCCAGAAATCGGCCGCCGACCTGGCCCGCGCCCTGTCCGGATACCGGGCCGGGCTGCTCGCCTCGATCAGCGCCGCCTGCGCGGCTCAGGCGGGGGTGTTGCTGGCATGACCGAAGCCGAACGCCAGGCGCTGGTGGACGCGTTGAACGCCGAATACGGCGCGGTATACGCCTACGGCGTCATCGCTGCGCACGCCTCGCCCGAGCGCACCAGACTGATCGCCGAGCACACCGCCGCCCACCGCGCACGGCGCGACACCACCGCCGACGCGCTCGCCGCGGACGGTGTGACGGTGCCGCCGCCAGGCGCCGCCTATACCGTGCCATTCCCGGTCACCGACCCGATCTCGGCGGCCCGGCTGGCCGCGACGGTCGAGTCCGACACCGCGATCGCCTGGCGAGCGGTGGTGGAGCGCGGTGCGTCCGCGACCGTCCGCCGCACTGGTGTCGACGCGCTCACCGGCGCGGCCGTCCGGCTGGCCACTTGGCAGTCGATCCTCGGCGCCAACCCGCCGACCGTCGCGTTCCCCGGCAAAGCCTGACCGCGCTGCGCGGCAGAACGGTGGTCCGGGCACCGACCCGGACCACCATTCGGCTCGAGACGCCGTGCCTACGGCCGCATTTCGTAGGCGCCGTCGTAGGACGCCACCTCGGCCCATACCCGGTCGAAACGCGGACGGTCGGCGACCGGCGGCCGCAGCGCGGCCGCGGCCCAGCCCTGCTGGTCCGGGGTGGCCGACGACTTGCCGTACAGCGCGGTGGCGTAGGCGTTGAAATCGCGGATCTGGAAGTCGAAGATCTGGTCGATCAGATCACGGTCCAGTCCGGTGATCGCGGCCTGCTCCAGGATCAGCTGGCCGTAGACCACCAGCGAGAACAGGTGGCCGATGGTCAGCATGAAGTCCAGGTCCTTCTGCTGCCCGGCATCCGGCGCCGCCGTGGTCAACAGCGTGCGCAGCGCCTGCGCCTGCTCGTAGAACCGGCCGACGTTGGGAATGTCGGCGTGCTTGTCGTAGATCGGAGTCCAGTCCGCGAACCGCACCTTGCCCGCGCCCCGCGCCGGGCCCTGCCGCCAGAAGAACGCGTCGTCGGCGGCGTCCTGCCTGGTCCCGATCTCCGGGTAGTCCTGCGGGTTGAACAGGTAGTTGGGCATGAACTTCAGGATCTGCCCGACATTCACGTGCACCGTGCCTTCCAACCGGGGCAGGGTGTTGATCAGCCGCTGCACCTCGGCGAAGTAGGTGTTCTTCTCGAACCCCTTGGCGGCCAGCACGTCCAGCAGCAGCGTCATGACGGTCTCGCCCTCGGAGGTCACCTTGGACTTCGTCATCGGGTTGAACAGCAGATAGCGGCGGTCCTCCAGGCTCGCGCTGCGGAAGTAGTCGACGGCGCGGTCGCTGAACAGCTTCATCGCGAGGATGCGCGCGTAGGCGTCGACGAAGTTCGTTCGCACATGCGGGAAGTCGGTGACCGGGTTGCCGTAGAGGATGCGGTTGTCGGCATGCGTGATCGCCTCGTAGAAGGAGTGCTCGACCATGCCTATGCCGCCGTGGCAGAGGTTGAACTTGCCCACGTTGACGGTGTTCAGCGCCGCGGAGAACGCCTCGGGGCCGGTGTGCAGGATGTCCTCGGCGCGCACCGGGTAGTTCTCCAGGCGGAAGGTGCTGACGTACATCTGCTGGTGCACGACATTGCCGAGCAGGCGATAGTTTTCGTGGCGGGAGTCGGCGGCGAACCAGACGTAGGCGTCGGCGCCCTCCAGATCGGCGCGACGGGAGAACACCGACACCATGCTCGCCACGTTGCCGTTGCCGATGTAGTACTTCTCGCCGTTGGCGCGGAAGAGGATTCCGGCTTCGGCGTCGGCGCTGCCTGGCTCGGTGGGGGTGAGCACCAGGTCGGTGTTGTAGATGTCGGCCCCGTGGGTCTGTTCGGACAGACCGAACGCCATCACCTCGCCCGCGGACAAATCGGCGGCCGCACGCTTCTTGGCGTCCTCGTTGTCGCTCTGCCAGATCGGGCCGAGGCCGAGGATGGTGACCTGCTCGGCGTACCAGTACGCCAGACCGTAGAAGCCGAAGATCTCCGACAGCGCCGCGTTGCGCGCCGCGTCCCACCGGCGGTTCGGGTCGCCGTCGGCGTAGGCCGCGGGGGTCAGGAAGGTGGCGAACAGCTTCTCCTTCTTCACGAAGTCGAGGAAGTCGGCGGTCCACACCGCGTTCGCGTCGTCGGCGAGCAGACGCTGCTTGCCCCGGCCCTCGAACCACTCGATGGTGGCGCGCAACAGTCGCCGCGTCTCGGCGTCGAACTGCTGCGGATCATAGGTGGCGGGGTTGAACAACCGCGCGTCTGTGTTCGTCATGGCGGTTAACTTACCAGCGGGTAATTGCAGCGTGGACCAGGTATGCGGGTTTATGACCAGCAAATTCAGGCTACGGTCACGTAGGTAGCCGCAGCCCGATTGGTGGTATCGCGCTCCCCGCTTCGAGTGGTCTCCCGAGCTGCTTTCCGTCCGTCCGCGAAAGCGAACGACCCCTGACACACTGCGTCAGGGGTCGTCGACCACCAGGTGAGCCAGTCAGCGGCGGATTTTAGCCGCCACCGCGTCCACCGCCGCGGTGGCGGGGAGTTCTTCGGTCTCGCCGGTGAAGCGATCGCGCAGTTCGACCTTGCCCTCCGCCCAGCCACGGCCGATCACCAGGACCAGCGGCATGCCGAGCAGTTCGGCGTCCTTGAACTTCACCCCGGGCGAGGCGGTGCGGTCGTCGAAGAGCACGTCCAGGCCTTGGGCGTGCAGTCCGGCCACCACCTCTTCGGCGCCGGCGCGAGCCGCGTCGTCCTTGTTCGCGATGACCACGTGCACGTCGTACGGCGCGACCGCGGCGGGCCAGCGCAGCCCCTTCTCGTCGTGCTGCTGTTCGGCGATCACCGCGACCATGCGCGAGACACCGATGCCGTAGGAGCCCATGGTCAGCCGGACCGGCTTGCCGTTCTCGCCGAGCACGTCCACCTCGAACGCGTCGGTGTACTTGTTGCCGAGCTGGAAGATATGGCCGATCTCGATGCCGCGCGCCGACACCAAGGTTCCGCGCCCGTCCGGCGAGGGATCGCCGTCGCGGACCTCGGCCGCCTCGATGGTGCCGTCGGGCGTGAAATCCCGTCCGGCGACCAGGCCGGCGACGTGCTTGCCCGGTTCGTCGGCGCCGGTGATCCAGCTCGTCCCGGTGACCACACGGGGATCGACGAGGTAGCGGACACCATTGGCCTGCAGGCTCTTCGGGCCGATGTAGCCCTTCACCAGGAACGGGTTCTCGGCGAAATCGGCGTCGGTGAGCAGCTCCACCTCGGCCGGTTCGACCGAGGCGCCGAGACGCTTGTCGTCCACTTCGCGGTCACCGGGGACGCCGATGCCGATGATCTCGGTCTTCCCGTCCGGGTGCCGCAGCTTGACCATGACGTTCTTCAGCGTGTCGGCCGCGGTGACCGGACGGCCGTAGCGCTCGGCGAGGCCCGCGCTGTTCGCCCAGTCGACCAGCGTCGCGATGGTGGGGGTGCCGGGGGTGTCGTGCACGACGGCGGCGGGCCGGTCCTCGACCGGCAGCGGGTCGGGAGCGGGCGTGACCACCGCCTCGACGTTGGCCGCGTAGCCGGATTCCGGGCAGCGCACGTAGGTGTCCTCCCCGACGGGGCTGTCGGCCAGGAACTCCTCCGACGCACTGCCGCCCATCGCGCCCGAGGTGGCCGCCACGATGACGTACTTGACCCGCAGCCGGTCGAAGATGCGCTGGTAGGCCTGCCGGTGCGCGTCGTAGCTGGCCTCGAGGCCGTCCTCGTCCAGGTCGAAGGAGTAGGAGTCCTTCATAACGAACTCGCGTCCGCGCAGGATGCCCGCGCGGGGACGCTCCTCGTCGCGGTACTTGGCCTGGATCTGGTACAGCGTGACCGGAAGGTCCTTGTAGGAGCTGTACTCGCCCTTCACGGTGAGCGCGAAGAGCTCCTCGTGGGTGGGGCCGAGCAGGTAGTCCGCGCCCTTGCGGTCCTGCAGCCGGAACAGGGCGTCGCCGTATTCGGTCCACCGGTTGGTGGTCTCGTACGGGTCGCGCGGCAGCAGCGCGGGGAGCGAGATCTCCTGGGCGCCGATCGCGTCCATCTCCTCGCGCACCACGTCCTCGATCTTGCGCAGCACGCGCAGGCCGAGCGGCAGCCACGAGTAGACGCCCGGGGCGACGCGGCGCACGTAGCCGGCACGCACCAAGAGTTTGTGGCTGGGCACCTCCGCGTCGGCGGGATCGTCGCGCAGGGTTCGCAGGAACAGGCGGGAGAGGCGGGTGATCACGGAAGCACAGGGTAGTCGCTGGCCGGACGCTGGTCACAGCGCATTACCGTATTCGTTCGTGCTGGTGCTGCTGCCTCCTTCCGAAACCAAGTCCGACGGCGGCGCCGGAGCGCCGCTCGCGCTGGACGAGCTGGCGATGCCGCAGCTCACGGCGGTGCGCGCCCAGCTGGTCGAGGAAGTCGTGCGGTTGGCGGCCGACCCGGATCGCTCCCGTGTGGCGCTCGGGCTCGGCAAAGGCGCCGACGGCGAGATCGCCAGGAACGCGGCGCTGCGTACTTCGCCGACCCGGCCCGCGCTGGAGCGCTACACCGGGGTCCTCTATGACGCGCTCGACGCCCGCTCCTTCACCAAAATCCAACGGTCCAAGGCGTATGCCCGGCTCGGCATCGGCTCGGCCCTGTTCGGCGCGGTCCGCGCGGGTGACCCGATTCCCGCCTACCGGCTCTCCGGCGGCTCCAAACTGCCCGGGCTGCCCACCCTTTCGGCTCTGTGGCGCGACGAGCTGGCCGCGGCGCTGCACGCCGAGGCCGCGGGCGAACTCGTCGTCGATCTGCGCTCGGGCACCTATCAGCAGCTGGGCCGGGTTCCCGACGCGGTCACCGCGAACGTGCTCACCGAGCATCCGGACGGCTCGCGCACGGTGGTGAGTCACTTCAACAAGCACCACAAGGGCCTGCTCGCTCGCGCCCTCGTGCTCACCCGGGCCGAACCGTCCGACGTCCGCGCAGTGGCGCGGGTAGCGGCCAAAGCCGGACTGCGAACCGAAATCGCCTCGCCCACTGAGCTTTTGATCCTCACCTGAGTGCGGATCGCTATCCGGTCGCAGCGGTAAGCGCGGAGAGCTCGGCGGCGAGATCGGCCCGTGCCGCCGACTCGTACCGATGGCGAGCGGTCGGCGTGCGGAACAGATAGCGCTGCTCGGCGAGTTTGCGCAGTACCGCCGCCCGTGCAACTGTCACCCTCTCCCGGTGCCCGCCGTCAGGTCGCGAATCAACAGGGCGGTGTGCAACGAGGTGCGGGATTCGCCGTCGTCGAGGTCGACGTCGAGGATGCGTGCAATGCGGGCGAGCCGGTCGTAGAGAGTCGGTCGGCTGATCTCGAGCCTGCGGGCGAGTTCGGTCTTGTTGCCCGCCAGATCGAGGAACTGCCGCAGGGTACGGGTCAGATCGGTGTCGTGGCGGATGTCGTAGCGCAGCAGCGCGCTCAGCTCGGTCTCGGCGAACCGCTGCACGCCCGGCTCGCCGCGGATCAGCGACAGCAGACCACGCAGGCGCACATCGCCACTGCGATAGAACGACCGCGCCGCCGAACTTCCCAGCGAGAGAGCGACTTCCGCGACATGCGCGGCATGCGGGAGCCCGTGCGCGGTGTCCGACAGCGAATCCGACACCGCGCCCGCGCCGATCACCGCCCGCCG
The DNA here is from genome assembly GCF_040681325.1 of Nocardia sp. NPDC051787. NCBI lineage: Bacteria > Bacillati > Actinomycetota > Actinomycetes > Mycobacteriales > Nocardiaceae > Nocardia > Nocardia sp. NPDC051787. The sequence goes on along the minus strand of NZ_JBFAYO010000008.1, from coordinate 71,132 downwards.
CACCCCGTCGACCCGGCGTACCTCGCCGAGGATCGTGGCGCAGGCGGCGGCGAGCGCCTCGTCCGGGTCAGCGGCGCGCGGCAGCGCGAGGATCAGCGAAACCCGGTCCCCCTGCTCGGCCGCGACCAGCGCGGTCGTCTTCGCCAGGCCGAGCCCGTGCGTCACCGCGTCCACGATGCCCACGGCACGGCGCTGTCCCGCCACCGGATCGGTTTCGGTCGCGGCGGCGACGTCGACGGCGAGTGGGACGTAGGCGGCCCTGCGAGCCAAGCCGAGCGCGGCGGCGCGAGCGAGTGCGTCGCGCTCGTCCAGCCTGCCGTTGACCAGGTCGTCGATCAGTCCGGTCTGGGCCTGCCGGTGCAGACCGAAGCGGTCTTTCTCGATCATGCGGTGCAAGGTCAGCGTCTGGGCGGCGCGCTCGAGCACCATGCGCGCCCGCTCGCTCGGCACGCCCTCGGCGCGCAGGAGCAACCGTCCCCACCGCTGCGTGTGCGGGCCCACCGCCACCGCGTTCCAGTTGTCCGGCAGCAGGCGCGAGGTGGTCTCCCAGTTCTCCAGCAGCGCCGAGGTGGACGCGTGGCGCGCGGACAGCGCCAGCACGCGGTGCGCCAGGTCTTCCAGCACCACCGGCGCGTCCAGCATGGCCGCCGCGGTCTGGACGATCTCGGCCAGCGCGGCGCGGCGCACACTGAGCTCGGTGAACGTCTCGTGCACGGTGCGCGCGAACTCCAGCTCCGCGAATTGGTCGGCGACGATCACCCGGTGCACGGCTTCGGTGATCTCCACGAACCGGGTAACCCGGTGCAGCGCGATCAACGGAAGCTCCAGCGCGTCGGCCGTTGCCGCGACGGCGGGCGACAGCGCGCGTACATACCCGCCGAGTTCGACCACCAGCCCGGATACCCCGGCGGCGGCCAAGGTGGTCAGGTACTCCGCCGTCGCCGCGTCACCGTGACTCATGGCCTGTCCGGTGGTCAGGATCAGCTCGCCGCCGACCAGCAGGTGCGCCGTGTCGGCCACCTCGCTGACATGCACCCAGCGCACCGGCCGCGCCAGCGATCCGCCGCCGACCACCTCGGGTTCGCCCGCGCGCACCACAGGCATCGCCAACACGTCGGCCACGGAAGGGATCATCGACGAATCGTAATACTGGACGCAAAATTTCGTACAGATCGTCGGCAGATCAGGATGGGTGCATGCCGGAGAGTGAGAGTCAGGCCGTGTTCCGGCCCCGGTCGCCCCGGGCATCGAAGGCTCGCGGCGCCGATGCGCACGACCGAAAATGAGGAACATGCACACATCGGGCACTGGCTCGGCCATAGGTATTGCCAAGTGACGCAGGAGAACTCGCCGATGACCCTTCCGAACGGACTGTCCCTCGACGAGGCCCGTGCCGCGGCCGCCCGAGCTTCCGAACTCGACCGCAGCCATGTCTTCCACTGCTGGTCCGCGCAGGCGCACCGGGATCCGATGACGATCACCGCGGCCTCGGGTTGCTATGTGTGGGACGGGGACGGCAACCGGCTGCTCGACTTCTCTTCGCAGATGGTGAACACCAATATCGGACATCAGCATCCGAAAGTCGTCGCGGCGGTGCAGGAGCAGGCCGCCAAGCTGTGCACCATAGCGCCGCAGCACGTCAACGACGCTCGCTCGGAGGCCGCGCGCTTGATCGCCGAGCGCACCCCCGGTGACCTCGACCGGATCTTCTTCACCAACGGCGGCGCCGATGCCGTCGAGCACGCCGTGCGGATGGCACGACTGCACACCGGGCGCTACAAGGTGCTCGCGCGCTACCGCTCCTACCACGGCGGCACCGAGACCGCGATCAATCTCACCGGCGATCCGCGGCGCTGGCCGAACGACCGCGGCAACAGCGGCGTGGTGCACTTCTTCGGACCGTTCCTGTATCGCACCGAATTCCACGCGACCACCGAGGCCGAGGAGACCGACCGCGCGCTCGCCCATCTCCGGCATACCATCGCGTTCGAGGGTCCGGAGACGATCGCGGCGATCGTGCTCGAACCCGTCCCCGGCACCGCGGGCATCATGGTTCCGCCGCCCGGCTACCTGGCCGGGGTGCGGGCCCTGTGCGACGAGTACGGGATCGTGTTCATCGCCGACGAGGTGATGTGCGGCTTCGGGCGCACCGGAAAGTGGTTCGCCATCGAGCATTTCGACGTCGTGCCGGATCTGCTCACCTTCGCCAAGGGCGTGAATTCCGGATATGTGCCACTGGGCGGAGTGGCGATCGGTCCGGCCATCGCCGCGACCTTCGAGGATCGGCCCTATCCCGGCGGACTCACCTACTCCGGGCATCCGCTGGCCACGGCCGCGGGGGTGGCCACCATCACCGCGATGCGCGACGAGCGGATGGTGGAGAACGCCGCCGACATCGGCGACCGCGTGCTCGGTCCCGGCTTGCGCGAACTCGCGCAGCGGCATCCCAGCATCGGTGAGGCGCGCGGTACAGGCGTGTTCTGGGCGCTCGAGCTGGTCCGGGACCGGGTCAGCCGCGAGCCGCTGGCCCCGTACGGCGGGACGAGCCCGGCGATGGGCGAGGTGGTCGCGGCGTGCCGTGCGGCCGGGTTGCTGCTGTTCGTGAATTTCAATCGGCTGCACGTCGTCCCGCCGTGTCTGATCAGCGAGGCCGAGGCGAAGGAGGGTCTGGCGATCCTCGACCAGGCGTTGGAAGCGGCGGACCGGCACACCGTCTGAACCGTGGGAATGCCCTGCCGCGCCGGGTTGTTCGCTCAAAGCGTGACCAGTACCGCTGTACTTTCCGATGACCTGAAGAAGTACCTGGACGAGGAGCGGGTGTTCGCCACCGCCGCCACGGTCGGGGCGAACGGGCAACCGCACCTCACCGTGATCTGGCTGAAGCGCGACGGCGATGATCTGCTCTTCTCCACCACCGCCGATCGCCAGCAGGGCAAGAACCTCGCGCGCGACCCGAAGATCACGGTGCTGATCAACCCGCCGGACAACCCGTATGTCTACGCGGAGATCCGGGGCACCGCGACGATCACCCCGGATCCGGAGAAGACGCTGCCCGACGAGCTCTCGCTGAAGTACACCGGCCGGAAGTACGCGGATTTCAACCCGGCGTCGGTGAACGACGGCCCGCGCATCATCGTGCGGGTGACCCCGCGCCGCGTGGCGGGCCGATTCTGACCGGCTGCCACTAGCCCGCCCGGCTGATTCCTCTGGCCCGACGCCCAGCGCTGCTTGCTCGGCCATACTCGCCCCGCTTGCCCGAGCCAGGCTTCAGCCAAGCAGGCGGACACCTGGATCCCGCGATTACCACCCCACGCAACCGCATGGGCCCCACGCCTGCTTTCGAGCGAAGCGAGATCGAGCGTTGCCTGGTCGCGGCCCGGCTCACGTCCGAATGGCCGCCGCGTCCGCGACGAAGTCGCCAGCGGCGGTCGCTCGGACGCGAGCCATAGGGGGCCGCGAACAGGCAGCGCCGTAGGCGCTGCAAATCGAACACAGCTCAAGCCTGCTGGGCCTCTTCCTGGGCGTGCTGCGCCTTCGCCAGCTGCTGCGGTGTGAACCGCAACGTCAGCGCGACGAGTCCGGCCGCGAAGGCGATGAGCGCGCAGACGAACAGCACCAGCGTGTAGCCGTTGCCCAGCGCGGCGATCTCCTCGGGCGTCATCCCGGCGACCTTGCCGGTGCTGCCGCCGAGCGAGAGCGTGCGCGAGGCGGCGATCGGGGTGAGCAGGCCGATGAAGACCGGCGTCGCCAGGTTCATGAACATCTGGCCGACCGCGGCCAGCGGACCGATGTTCGCCGGTGGCACGCCGACGAGCACGCACAGCGGCGAGAGCACCATCGCGATGCCGACGCCGAAACCGATCACCGTCAGCAGCGGCAGCAACGTCGCGAAGTAGAGCACTTCGCCATCGAGGGTGGAACCGAACAGCAGCCCGACGCCCAGCACCACGGCCGCACCCGCGAGCAGCCAGCGGGGCGCGATGTACAGCGCCGCCTTGGACGCCACCGCGCCGCCGATGCCGATGCCGACGGTGAACGGAATGGCCGCCACACCCGCCTTGAGCGGACCGTAACCGATCACGTTCTGCATGAACTGGGCGACGAAGAAGGTCATCGCGCCCAGCACGCCGCCCGCGAGGAAGATCAGCAGGAAGGTGGCGACGCGGTCCCGGCTGTCGAACAGCGACCAGGGCAGCAGCGGGTCGTCCATGCGCCGTTCCAGCGCCACGAAGACGATGAGCAGCACGACGCCCGCGATCAGCGAACCGATGATGGCGGGGTGCCCCCATCCGAGCTCCGGTCCCTCGGTGGCGCCGAACACGATGGCGGCGCAGGCGATGGTTCCCAGCACCGCGCCGGGCACGTCCAGCGCCGAGCGGTGGTGTTCGGTGTCGGCGAGTTTGTAGGCCGCGCCGAGGATGATCAGCACACCGATCGGGACGTTGATCAGGAAGATCCACCGCCATGACAGCTGGGTCAGCGCGCCGCCGACCACCAGGCCGCCCACCGAGCCGATACCGACCATCGAGCCGACGATCGCGATCGCCTGATTGCGCGCCTTGCCCGGCGCGAACGTGGTGGCCACGAGAGCGAAGGCGGTCGGAGCCGCGACCGCCGCGCCCGCGCCCTGGAGGGCGCGCGCCGCGATCAGCATGCCTTGGTTCTGCGCGAGCCCGCACAGCAGCGAGGCGAAAGTGAACACCGCAACGCCGACGACCAGCATGCGTTTGCGGCCGAAGGCATCGCCGAGCCTGCCGCCGAGCAGCATCAGGCCAGCGAAGGTGAGCCCGTAGGACGTCACCGTCCACGCGCTTCCCGCGCTGGACAGCCCCATCTCCTCTTGCAACCGCGGCAGCGCGAAGATCACGACCGTGCCGTCGAGCACGACCATGAGCTGCAACCCGCTCAGGACTAGGATCGCGAGCCCGAAGGCCCGCTGCGTCACTGGATACTGCATCGTCGCAGCGGGATTCCGAAGCACAGTGAGCCACTGTAATTGATGCTCCGCATCATCTCCCCGCCCACCGACCCGGCGCGAACGGCCATGCATGGCAAACGGCACGGCCGACTCGCCTCCAACAGCCGCCACGTCGCCGTCGCACCGGGTCTGCCGTGCCGCACGCCGACTGCGTCACCACCAACTGGCCTCACCAGGTCGATGCACCCGAGCCACCGATTACCCACCGGGTTCAGCACCCCAGCCACCGAAAACCCTGCGGCCGACCTCGCCGCACTGGGCCCCGGCCATGCGTGGCGGTTTTCGATCGCCACCGCATCGATCGCCTCCATCCCGCCGGACCGCGAAAGGCGGACAGCGCGACGCCGGTCTCGCATGACCGGTTCGTCGCGCCCTCGGTGCGTATCGGTGGCTGGGGCCGTCACATCGCGGCTTCCGACGCCGGTTATCGATCCATCCGGCTACGGCGCTAACCGGTCGCGGAGTCGGCGTGCGATGGGGCGGAGGCGGCGGAGAATCCGGCGGTGGGGCCGATCACCACGATGGCGGGTGGCCGGATGCCTTCCTCGCGGACCCGGGTGGCGACCGTGCCGAGATCGGCGCGCAACACGCGCTGGGTGCGCAGCGTGCCCTCCTGGATGACCGTGGCGGGTGTGCCGGCGGGCCGCCCGCCATCGAGCAGCGCCGTGGCGAACTGTTCGATCCGCTCCACCGCCATCATCAGCACCAAGGTGCCGCGCAGGCGGGCCAGCGCGGGCCAGTCGACCAGCGAGTCCGGATGGTCCGGCGCGACATGCCCGCTCACCACCACGAACTCGTGGGTGACACCGCGGTGCGTCACCGGAATCCCCGCGGCGGCGGGCACCGCGATGGGGCTGGTGACACCGGGCACCACCGTGACCGGGACCCCGGCCGCGACGCAGGCTTCCAGCTCCTCGTAGCCGCGCCCGAACACGTAGGGGTCGCCGCCCTTGAGCCGCACCACGAACTTGCCCGCCTTCGCGCCTTCGATGAGCGCGCTGTTGATCGCATCCTGCGCCATCGCCCGCCCGTACGGGATCTTCGCGGCGTCGACCACCTCGACCTCGGGTCCGAGTTCGGCGAGCAGTTCCGGCGGAGCCAGCCGGTCGGCGACCACCAGATCCGCCCTGGCCAGCAGCCGCCGCCCGCGCACGGTGATCAGATCGGGATCGCCCGGTCCGCCGCCGACCAGGGCCACACCGGGCGTGATCGGCGTCGAGTCGTCGCTCACCACACCCGATTGCAGGGCCTCGAGCAGCGCGGTGCGCACCGCCGCCGAGCGCCGGTGCTGTCCGCTGGCCAGCACACCGAGGGTCAGTCCGTCATAACGCGCGGTAGCCGGGGTGACCGCCGTGCCGAGCCGCGCCGTGTCGGCCCGCACGCAGAAGATCCGCCGCCGCGTCGCCTCGGCGACCACCGCCGCGTTGGTCTCCGGTTCGTCGGTGCACGCGATCGCGTACCAGGCGCCGTCGAGGTCGCCGTCGGCGTACGCGCGCAGCGCGATGGTGATCTGACCCGACGTCGCCATCCCCTCGACCGCGGGCGTGACCGCGCGACTCACCACATGCACGTCCGCACCGGAGGCGATCAGCAGGCCCAGCCTGCGCTGCGCCACCGTGCCCCCGCCGACCACGACGACGCGCCGCCCGCGCAGATCGAGCCCGACCAGGTAGTTCGGGTCGCCGGTGGGCTGGTCTTGCGTTGCGTCTGACGTGTTCGGCACAAGTTTCGAGCCTACGGCCTGACCGCCTGCCACCGGCAATCGACCGGCCACCCCTGCGGCGCCGGTTCGCGATCGCCGCGACCACGACCGAGCGACAGGTCGCCGTCTACCGGCGATAGGGCGCCTCCTGAACCCAGTGGAAGCCCCGCGCGATCAGTGGGAAGGTGTTCTGCTCGACCAGCTCCACACGCAGGCGGACCGGTCGTCCGCCGAGTTGACCGTCGAGGATCAGGGTGGCCGGGTCGGGCTGCTGATAGGTGAACGTGCCAAGCTTCCACCGGCTGGCGGCATCCTGGGTGAGGGTGGCCGTGCGTGCGCCGGCGTCGACCGTCCCCGGCAAGGTGACCAACGAGTCGTCCATGCGCTGCACGGTCACCGAGACGGGGTTGTCGAACACCACGCCCGGCCCTCTCCGCTGATCCTGTGCGGCAGCAACGCTGAGGCGAGCCGGGATCGGCCGGTATCCGGGAAAAACGGTGCCCCAGGGATCGCAGGCACGGAAATCAGGGGGCGGATGTTCCGGCCGATCCACTGTGACCTGCGACGACACACCGCAGCGAGCGGGGCGGCGAGTCGCTTACGGACACCAGGTGGCATACGGTCGGTTTGTCATTCACTCCGCCCGGCTCCACCGACGGACTCGATGTCGTGGCCGGGACCGACCGGCTTGGAAGGTGGACGCATGACACGGGTGACACCGGCGCAGGAGCTACTCGAGGTGGCCTACGAGGAAGCGCTCCACGGGCTCGCCGAGGGCGGGATCCCGATCGGCGCTGCCCTCTTCGACGCGGACGGCACGCTGCTCGGACGCGGCCGCAACCGCCGGGTGCAGTCCGGGGATCCCAGCGTCCACGCCGAGACCGACGCTTTCCGCGCGGCCGGACGGCGGCGCGACTACCGCAGCACGATCATGGTCACCACTCTCTCGCCGTGCTGGTACTGCAGCGGCCTGATCCGCCAGTTCGGTATCGGCTCGGTGATCGTCGGGGAATCGCAGACCTTCTCCGGCGGGCACGAGTGGCTCGCCGACCACGGTGTCACGGTGACCGTCCTGCAGGACCGGCGCTGCGTCGACCTGATGGCCCAGTTCATCACCGAGCATCCCGCCCTGTGGTACGAGGACATCGGCGTCGCCGACGAACTCGACGCGTGAATTCCACCTTCCGCGCGGCTCAGCGGAAGTACGGATATTCCTGAACCCAGTGGAAGCCGCGGCTGCGCAACGGGAAATCGTCCAGGTTCACCGAGGTCAGCGCGATCGACACCGGCTGTCCGGCGATCATTCCGGTCAGCGTCAAACGCTCGGGTGCGGGCCGGTCGAAGCCGAAGCTGCCGATCATCGCCGGTCGCTCGGTCATCGCGCTCGGTGGCGCTAGCAGGGCGAGGCTGCCTGCGTCGGAATCGACCATCGCGAGCACCGGGACCAGCCGACCGTCCATCCGCTGCACCGCAGCGCCATCACGGTCGAAAACCACCCGCTGCCAACGCAATTCGTCGGTGGTCAGCGGCGCAAGCGGCTTTCCGTCCACACTGAATTCGGTGACCGCCCAGATGCCGTACAGCGGAGGTTCCGACCGTCCCGCGCCCTGTTCGGTCCACCGGTCCCAGCCGGTGTAGGCGTTCGAGAACAGCAACCACAGCCCGAGCGCGATCTGCGCCGCGGCCGCGATCCGGTCGGGTCGCGGCGTCCGGAACAGCGGGGGCGTCGCCGACGAGCCGGTGGGCCGGTCCAGCACCAGCACGTTCACCAGGCGCCGGGCCTCGGGCGCGAGCAGCACCAGGCACAGCAGCATGAGATGGAACGACAAGATCTTCGCGGGCACGTCGTAGGTCATGTCCAGCACGAACACCTGGGTCGTGCACACCAGGCTCAGCATCGCACCAACCAGCGCGGTGCGCGGCACGAACAGCAGCACTCCGCCCAGCAGTTCCGCGCAGCCCAGCAGGATTTCGTACGGTTGCGACACCCCGATCTGGTTCCAGAGCACCGCCATGGGGCTGAAGTCCCCGTACGGCTGGATCAGCCGGCTCAGCGGCGTGGGCGGCATCTGCGTCGGGATGACCTTGGCCATCCCATACGAGACCATCTGCCCGGCCAGGCACAACCGCAGAAACAGCAGCAACCACGGCTGCACCGCCCGGTAGTCCGGCCGTTTCCGATCCAGCACGCTCCAGATCACGGTCCCGAGCACCGCGACAATGCCGACGACGAACACCAGCACCCAGAAGTAGGCCTGATCTCCACTGATGGACGCCGCGTTCGCCGCGACGGACGCGCCGAACACCTGCGTTCCGGTCCACTCGACGAGCGGGCGGAGCGCGCGGGCGACCCCGTAGTTCACCCAGTCGGGCAACCATTGCCGGGACAGGCCGAGGAACTCCGGCACGATCGACGGATACACCAGGCAGAACAGCCCGAAATACAGAAACCCGAAGCGGAACGCCACGCGGGTGGCGCCGCTCCAGGGCCGGGTACCGGGATCCGCGGCGCTCGCCGCGCCGTCTGCCCGATCGAGGATCGCTTCCGCGGTCACGGCGGTCCCTTCCAGTCCGAGTGCGCAGACCGAAGGTATCGAAAAGTCCGGTACCCGTTCGCGGATTGGTCGGATCCGACCAATCGTCGCGGGATCGCGGTCAGCGAAAGTACGGGTACTCCTGCACCCAGTGGAATCCGCGGCTGCGCAGCGGGAAGGAGTTCAGGTCCACCCGATCCAGCGACAGCGTGACCGGCGTCCCGTTCAGCTCGCCGGTCAGCAGCAGTGTGTCCGTGGTGGGCTGGGTGAAGGTGAAACTCGCCAGACGGGTGGGCGACGCGTCCGGGGAGCGCGGCGGCTGCGACAGCACGAGCGTGTGGGCGGCATCGTCGACCTGCGCCACGACCGGCACGAGCGAGTCGTCCATTTTCTGCACGCTCGCGTTCGACCGATCGAAAATCACTCGGCGCCAGCGGTTCTCTTCGGTGACCAACGGTGGCACCGGATGCCCTGCGCTGTCCCGCTCCCCGACCGTCCAGATGCCGTACAGCGGAGGCTTCGGCGCCCCGTTCGTCTCGCGCCACATTTCCCAGCTGGTCTGCGCGGTGCCGATCAGGATCCACAGCCCCAGAGCCACTTGGAGCGCCGCCACGATCCGGTTCGCGCGCCGGGATCCGAACAGGGCGGGCTGGGTGGCCGGCTCGGACGGGCGTTGCAGCACGAGCACGTTCGCCAATCGCCTGGCCTGCGGCGCCAGGACCACCAGGCACAGCAGCAGCAAGTGGAACGACAGGATCTTCACCGGCACGTCGTAGGTCATGTTCAGCACGAAGACCTGCGCCATGCTCACCAGGCCGAGCATCGCACCGATCGTCGCGGTGCGCGGCACGAACAGCAGCACTCCGCCGAGCACTTCGGCGGTGCCGAGCATGATCTCGTACGCGGGCGCGGCGCCGACCTGGTTCCACAGCACGGAAGCCGGGCTCATGGTCCCGTACGGCTGCAACAGCGTGGTGAGCGCCGGTGCGGGCATCTGTGTCGGGATGGCCTTGGCCATGCCGTAGAAGAGCATCTGGCCGCCCAGGCACAGCCGGATGAACAGCACGAACCACGCTCCGAGGGTGGTGTACTCGCGACGGCGTCGATCGATGATCGACCAGACGACGGTGATCACCGCGGCCGCGACGAGTTCACAGCAGATCAGCACCCAGATGGCGGCTTGGTCGCCGCTGCCGGAATCCTCGTGCAAAACGGCGTCGACTCCGAAGACGTGCTCGCCGACCCATCCGGTCAGCGGGCTCGTCGCGCGCATCTGCCACAGGATCGCGCTCTCCGGCAGCCATTTCCCCACGATCCCTGTGAACGCGAAGAGGATCTGCGCGAACAGCACACAGAACAGGAGCAGATACGCGAAGACGAACCGGAACCCGATCCGGGTCGGCAAGCGCCAGGGCCGTCGCTCGACGCCGAGCCGCTCCTCGTCACGGCGGGGATCCAGGACATTCGTTTCGATCGTGCGCACACCGACCCCTCGCTCGCCGACAGATTTCCGCGAGCCGAAGGTATCCGAGCGGATGGTGGGATGGCCTCAGGGAAACCCCCGAATTCCGCCTACATCTTCCGGCCTACGTGCTGACCCCACCGGCCGATCTCCGACTGTCCGCTCAGCGGGACTCACGTCCGGTTTTTCACCCATGACCCAACTAGAACGCGTTACAGTCGCGTATCCCGGGCGGGTGGTGCACCCGGGCGGCACGTGTCAGGAGGACAAGATGACCGACGATCCGGACCCGGCACAGCGACAGCAGCTGACCGTCAGCGAACGCAACCTGGACACGCTCGCCGGGAACCTGGCCCACTGGCTGCATGCGAAGGCCGGCGCCGACCACCTGCCACGGGTCTCCGGATTGTCGCGTCCGCAGTCCGGCGGCATGTCCAGCACGTCGATCCTGTTCGACGCCGAATGGAGCGCCGGAGGGCGCTCGGAGCGCGGGTCGTTCGTCGCGCGGATGGCGCCGGAGGCCGGATCGTTCCCGGTCTTCCGGACCTACGATCTGGCCACGCAGTACCAGGTGATGGCGGGCGTCGCCGCGGCCACCGATGTGCCGGTGCCCGAGCTGTGCTGGCTGGAGAACGACGAGAAACCGCTCGGAACACCGTTCTTCGTGATGCGCCGCGTCGACGGCCGGGTGCCCGCGGACAACCCGCCGTACGTCTTCGTCGGCTGGCTGTTCGACGCCGGCCCCGCCGAGCGGCTCCAGCTCACCCACAACACGGTCGAGGTGATCGCGAAGATCCACGACATCCCCGAGCCCGCGACGCGGTTCCCGATGCTGACCGGACCCGGCCGGTCCCTGCGCAGGCACGTCGCCGCGCAGCACGCGTGGTACCGGTGGGCGCTCGCGGACGACGGTTTCGCGGTCCCGCTCATCGAGCGGAGTTTCGCGTGGCTCGACGAGCACTGGCCCGCCGACCCCGGCCCGGACGTGCTCAGCTGGGGCGACGCCCGCCCGGGCAACATCATCTACCGCGGTTTCGATCCGGTGGCGGTGCTGGACTGGGAGATGGCCGCGCTCGGGCCGCGCGAACTCGACCTGGGCTGGGTGATCTTCATCCACCGGTTCTTCCAGGATCTGGCCACCCATTTCGGCCAACCCGGCCTGCCCGACTTCCTCCGCCGCGACGACGTGGTGGCGAAATATCAAGCGCTGACCGGACATACGGTGCGCGATCTCGATTTCTATCTCGTCTACGCCGCGTTGCGGCACGCCATCGTGATGGCCAGGGTGAAGCGCCGGATGATCCACTTCGGCGAGGACACCGACACGCCGGATCGCGATGACTACGTCATGCACCGGGCGGCCCTGGAAGCGCTGCTCGACGGAACCTACGAATGGGACTGACATGCCTGTGCCTCTGGACGAATACCCGATCCATCAGACCCCGTTGTCGATGGCCCGAGTGGCCGGCAGTGACCGGAACTTCTACGACCGCAGCTACTTCAACGCCCACGACCGCGACGGCGGCACCCTGCTGATCACCGGGTTCGGCGTGTACCCCAACCTCGGGGTGACCGACGCCTACGCCGCCGTCCGCCGCGGCGACACGCTGCGGGCGGTGCGCTTCTCCGACGCGCTCGGCGACCGCGGCCTCGACCAGCGCGTCGGCGGCTACCGCGTCGAGGTGCTGGAGCCGTTGCGCCGCATCCGGGTGGTCTGCGACCACGACGATCTGGGCTTCGACCTCACCTGGACCGGCGCCTTTCCCGCCGTGCAGGAACAACCGCACCTGATTCTGGCGGGCAACCGGCCGATCATCGACGCGTCCCGGTTCGCGCAGGTCGGCTCGTGGGCGGGGACGCTACATGTGGACGGCGACGACATCGCGATCGACCCGGCGGTGTGGACCGGAACCAGGGACCGCTCGTGGGGCATCCGCCCGGTCGGCGAGACCGAGCCGCCCGGACGCGCGGCCGCCGAGCCCTCGGGCGGGTTCTGGTGGCTGTACGTGCCGCTGCGGTTCGAGGATTTCGCCGTGGTGGTGATCGTGCAGGAAGAGCCGGACGGCAGGCGCACACTCAACGACGCGACCCGGGTCTGGCCGGACGGGCGCACCGAGCAACTCGGCTGGCCGCGCATCGCGATCGAGTACCGTTCCGGCACCAGGCTTCCCGTCGCGGCCCGGCTGGAGCTGACCACGCCGGACGGCAAGCCGCTGGAGATCGAGATCACGCCGGGCACCAGCGTCCCGCTGCACGTCGGCTGCGGCTACGGCGGCGACCCCGACTGGCAGCACGGTCAATGGAAGGGCCGCGACTGGTCCTCCTCCAGCCGCTACGACCTGACCGACCCGGCCATCGTCGCCCGCACCCCCTACGGCGTCATCGACCACGTCGCCCGCGCCCGCTGCGGCGACGCCGAGGGCTGGGGCCTGTTCGAGCACGCCAGCATCGGCCGCCACGACCCCACCGGCTTCGCCGACTGGGGGTCCGTGGCACCGTAGCCGCCGCACCGGTCACGCACCGGGCCGAACTCGCGACAGCACGCCGCGTGGCTGCCGGCCGCCCCGCTGCTGGCGACGGGCGGCTGCGGCTCCGATGACGACGCACAGACCCGCACGGTCGGCGTCCGATTCGCTGGGCAGCTCGTCGAGCTCGCGGTGGGTGCGGGCGAAGCGTGCGTCTCACCATGGACGGCTCGGCTCGTCGACAGGGCTGCGGTGCCGGACGAACCGACGCTCAGCGCGCGGCGGCCGCCGCGATCACGACTCCGTTGATCGTTGTCTTCGAGATCAGCAGCGGACCGCATCCAGCCAGCAGAGCGGCTGCTTCCGCGACACTTGCGGTGCCGAGCGCGCTCGCGGTGCGCGCGGATGGATTCGGCACACGGACACCGGCGAGTTCGGCAGCGGTGTAGAAACGAACAGGCACGCCCAAGGCGGCGGCAGCGGCTTGCAAGCCGGGTTCGGCGGCGCGCCGATCGATGGTCGCCAAGCAAGCGACGACGTGGTCGCCCAGCGCTTCTCGCAATGCCGCGCCAATTCTGCCCTCGTCGATGCCCGGCCGCATACCGACGCCGACGGCCAGGTCAGGTCGTGACACGAGTTCTGGCGTAGGCCGCTGCCGCCGCGACGAAACGGCGTACCGCTTCCGAGTTTCCGGCTGGATGGGTGTGCAGATAGGACGCGTGCACACTGCCGACGAGCGCGCCCTCGCGAACCCGTTCCCCCTTGCCGCCGTGCCAGCCCCACGCGGGCATCGCCGAAGGGGGCGCCACCAGACGGGTTCGATGGAACTCGTGCCCGCGGACGCGTTCACCTGCCCGCCACAGCGGCGAGTCACCGAGCGCCACGGCATCTCGGTAGCCGAGCGTCAGGCGCGGGCCGAACTCGGCGTCGGCGTCGATCACCCCCGCCATCGGATGGCCGTCGAGTGAGCGGGCCAGGTACAGCAGCCCGGCACATTCCGCGTGCACCGGCATCCCGCGCCGCGCGGCCTCGGCCACTGCCCGCAACAGCGGGACATTCGCCGCCAACTCCGCCGCATGTTCCTCGGGGAAACCACCAGGCAGCACTAAACCCGCTGTCGCGGTGGGCAATTCATGATGCAGCGGATCGAATACGGCCACCCGCGCCCCCGCCGCCGTCAGCAACTCCCGATGCTCGGCATACCCGAACGTGAATGCCGCCCCACCCGCGACGGCGATCAGCGGTCCCTCCCGATCGGCGATGCCACCGGCCGCGTCGAGAGCGCTCCCACGATCGAGAGGCATCCCGGCATGCCCCCGCGCGTCACCACCACCGAGCACACCCTCGGCATGCCCCCGAACGCCAGCGCCGTCGAACACCGCCTCGGCACATGCCCGCATGTCACCGCTCTCGAACACCGCCTCGGCATGCCCCCGCGCGTCACCACCACGGAACGTCGCATCCGCGGATGACAGGGCATCACCGCCGGAATCGCGCACGGCAGCGGCGGGGTCCCAGGACGGCCCGGTGACCGACGAGCGGGCCAGCGCAGCGACCGCGTGCAGGTCCACATGCGCGGCCACGAGGTCCGTCATCGCCGCCACGGCCGCCGTCGCGGCGGCGCCGTGTTCCACGGCGGGAATCAGGCCGAGATGCCGGGACGGAACTTCCAAAGCGGCCATCCGCGGCAGCGATCCGAGCACCGGCAACCCGACCCGGTCGCAGGCCGCGCGCAATACCTGGTCGTGCCGTTCGCTACCGACCCGGTTCAGGATCACCCCGCCGAGCCGGACACCGCTGTCGAAGGTGGCGAACCCGTGCAGCAGGGCCGCCAGGCTCTGGCTGTGCCCGCGAGCGTCCACCACCAGCACCACCGGCGCGCCGAGCAGGTTCGCGACCTGCGCCGTCGACCCCTCCGCCACCGGGCCCGAATGCCGCTCGTCGATCCGCCCGTCGAACAGCCCCATCACACCCTCGACAACCGCCAGGTCGCACCCCTGCGCACCATGCCGATACAACGGCACAACACGTTCCACCCCCACCAGCACCGGGTCCAGATTTCTCCCCGGCCGCCCAGCCGCCAGCCCGTGATACCCCGGATCGATGTAATCAGGCCCGACCTTGAACGGCGCAACCCGATGACCAACCCCCCGCAACGCCCCCACCAACCCGGTCGCGACCGTCGTCTTCCCACTCCCCGACGCCGGTGCCGCCACCACCACAGCCCTCACCTCGCACCCCGCACGTCGAGTGGCACACCATCGTGTGGGCTTCTCGCGATACGCCGCAGCGATGTGCCACTCGCGAGCCAGAACCGGGTCACCATTCGATGCCTCGTTGGCCTTTGCGGCCTGCGTCCATGGGGTGTTTGAGTTTGGTCATCTCGGTGACCAGGTCGGCGGCTTCGATCAAGGGGGCTGGGGCGTCACGGCCGGTGATGACGACATGTTGGTTGCCGGGGCGGTTGACGAGGGTGTCGATTACTTCGGTCAGGTCCACCCAGCCCCACTTCAGGGGGTAGGTGAATTCGTCGAGGACGTAGCAACGGTGCTGCTCGGCCTTCAGGCGCCGGGCGATCTCCTGCCAGCCGGCCAGCGCGGCAGCGGCGTGGTCGTCCTCGGTGCCCTGCTTGCGGGTCCAGGACCAGCCTTCGCCCATCTTGTGCCACTCGACCGGGGCGCCCGCGCCGGTCTGTTCGTGCAGCGTGCCGAGGGCGCGGAAAGCCGCCTCCTCGCCCACCTTCCATTTGGCGCTCTTCACGAATTGGAACACCGCCACGTCGAAGCCCTGGTTCCAGGCCCGCAGCGCCATCCCGAACGCGGCCGTCGACTTACCCTTGCCCGCCCCGGTATGCACCGCGAGCACCGGCTGATTACGCCGCTGCCGCGTGGTCAGCCCGTCGTCGGGAACTGTCTCCGGAACACCTTTCGGCATCGAAATCTCCTTGCTGTTGGCGGTTCACTCCGAAACCGTTCGGTCCGCGCTCTCCACCGACCTCTCGCGCGCTCGCCCGGGCGGTGCAAGGCAGTCGCGACCACACACGACTGCGATCGACCGACTAGCAGATCGCGAACACGTTCGCACGCTGCTTATTCCGCCGTCGACCAACCCGCCCGGTGTGACCGTCGATGGCTGACCGGCACGGCCGTCCGCCAAGGCGTCCGGCACCGCTGCCGACCAGTTGGTCCCGGTTGTGCCACGACAAACCCGTCCGACACCACCGGCAAGCCAGCCCGGCACCAACCCGCCCGGCACAGTCGCCGCACCATATCGGCCGATGACCTGCGTGCTACAGCGATTTCCGCTGCTCAAGCGGCCCGCACCGAGACACCGCGCACGCTGCCCGAGCTCGCGCGGACGATATCGGCCACCGAGTCTCCGGTCAGCTCGGCCAGTCTCAGATATCCGCCGCGCAGGTCGCGGGCCAGGTCCGCGGCGAGACCGAGGCGGATCATGCCGCGTTCGCAGTCGACGACGATGGACGTGACCGAGTCCTTCGCGAGCAACGACGCGGCGGCGCGGGCGCGCGGAACGGGATCGGCGCCGCCGGTCGCGCGGCCGTCGGTCAGCAGCACCAGCATCGGCCTGCGCCGCGGGTCGCGCACGCGCTCGCGCCGCACCACCTCGCGCGCCTTCAGCAGGCCCGCCGCGAGCGGCGTCTTCCCGCCGGTGCGCATCCCCGACAACCGCCGCACCGCGATGTCGACCGACGAGGTCGGCGGCAACACGAGTTCGGCGTCCGCGCCGCGCACGGTGACGACGGCGACCTTGTCGCGGCGCTGGTAGGCGTCCCGTAGCAGCGTGACCACCGCGCCGGTGACCGCCGACAGCCGGTCCCGTGCGGCCATGGAGCCGGACGCGTCGACCACGAAGACGATCAGATTGCCTTCTCGCCCCTCGCGATACGCGCCGCGTAGGTCGTCGGCGGCCAACCGCAACGGGCCCCCGTCACGTCCGCGGGACCGCTGATGTGGTGCGGCGGCGAACACCGTGCCGAGCAGATGCAGCCCCGAGGAGGGCTCGATGCTGGAACGTACGACGCGCCCATGCCGCGACTCGGCGCGCGACCGCCTACCCGGCGCACCCTCGCCGACGCCGGGCACCTCCCAGCGCGGCGGCCGCGCGGGCGCGGAAACCGGTGCACCACTGCGTCCTTCTCCCGATCCGCCGCCCGGCCCGTCCGGCGGCACAGGGTCTTCGGGCCCGCCGTCGGGGTCGTCGCCGGAAACACCGTCCTGTTCTGCACCCTGCGGGGCAAATTCTCCGGTCTGCGTAGGCGACTGCTCCTCGCGCCGCGCCTCGGTCGCCGCGTCGCGCATGGCGTCGTCGAGCTGCTGTTCGCTGATGCCGGGCTCGTCGAACGGATCACGCCTGCGCCGGTGCGGCAGCGCCAATTCGGCGGCGACGCGCACGTCGTCCTCGGTCACCGCGTCGTCGCCGCGCCAGGCGGCATGCGCGGTCGCGGTCCGCGCGACGACCAGATCGGCGCGCATCCCGTCGACGTCGAACGCGGCGCACAGCGCGGCGATCCGGCGCAACTCCACATCGTCGAGCACCACCGAGCCGACCCGGTCCCGGGCGGCGAGGATCCGTTCGGCCACCGCGTGATCCGCCTCGGCGTACCGCGCCGCGAACCCCGCCGGATCGGCCTCGTAGTCCAGCCTCCGGCGCACCACCGCCATCCGCACGTCCACATCTCGGGAAGCGGCCACGTCCACGGTTAGCCCGAACCGGTCCAGCAGCTGCGGGCGCAGCTCGCCTTCTTCCGGGTTCATCGTCCCGACCAGCACGAAACGCGCCGGATGCGAATGCGAGACGCCGTCACGTTCGATGTGCACCCGGCCCATCGCCGCCGCGTCGAGCAGCACGTCCACCAGATGGTCGTGCAGCAGGTTGACCTCATCCACGTAGAGCACACCGTGGTGCGCGGCGGCCAGCAGGCCGGGACGGAACGCCTGCTCCCCGTCGCGCAGAACACGCTCCAAGTCGAGGGAACCGACCACGCGGTCCTCGGTCGCGCCCACAGGCAGCTCTACCAGCCGGGCGGGCCGCGCCCCGGTCTCGTCCACGACCGGCGGCAGCAACTGGGCCAGCGCACGCACCACGGTCGACTTGGCGGTGCCCTTCTCGCCGCGAACCAGCACGCCGCCGATGCCGGGATGCACCGCGCACAGGATCAGCGCCAGTTGCAGGCGTCCCTGTCCGACGACGGCCGTGAAGGGAAAACCGGCCTCACCGTCCGAACCCGGACGCGTTCGGGCGTGCTGGTCGGACATGGGCGCGGTTTCGGCATGGGACACGGACACGCCCCAACTCTAGGCACGCCGCGCCAGTTGCCGATCGTCGCCCTCCATCCGCACCGAACCCGCACTCCTCGCCCGAACACGGTGGAGACGAGTGTTCCGAACAACGTTCGCGGCCCGGATCAGTTCCCCTCCGCCGCGCCGAGCGAGGACCGTAAACGCCCGCACCCGCCCCGGAACGCCCGGAGCGGCTGCGAATGGCGGTAGGTGCCCTACTTACTCCCCACCCCTGCGCATCGGCACGTGCGCGATGCCGTCCTCGTCGAATTCCTCGCCGTCGACCTTGAAACCGTGCTTGGTGTACAGGTCGACCAGGTAGCTCTGCGCGGACAAGCGCACCGTCGCCGAACCGACCTCGGCCAGCGCCGCCTGCAGCAGCCGGGTGGTGTAGCCGTGCCCGCGCGCGGGCGCCGCGGTGCAGAGCCTGCCGATGCGGAAGCTCTTCACCCCGTCCTGGTGCTCCTCGCACAGGCGCAGCGTCGCGATCACCTCGCCCTCGTCATCGAGCCAGAAATGCCTGGTCTCGGGCAGCAGATCCTGCCCGTCCAGTTCCGGGTAGGCGCATTTCTGTTCGACGACGAAGACTTCGACGCGCAGTTTCAACAGCTGGTAGAGCGTCGCGGTATCCAGATCCTGCGCCCATGACCGTTTGAGAGCAACCGTTGACATCATCGCGCCTTGCTATCACAACCTAGGCGTTCGCCGCGACCCCCGCGTGCCTCGGCGTGTTGTCGCCACCGCCGACGAGATTGAGCGCCTTGGAGGTCCAATCCCACACTTCGTGGAACAGCGCCGGGTTGTCCGAAAGCTTCACGCCCAGCGACGGCACCATTTCCTTCAGCTTCGGCGTCCACTCGGCGTACTCCTGCGGGAAGCAGCGCTGCAGGACGTCGAGCATGGCGGTGACGCAGGTCGATGCGCCCGGCGAAGCACCGAGCAGACCGGCGATAGTGCCGTCCTGCGCGGCGATCACGGCGGTGCCGAATTCGAGCACGCCGCCGACGCCCTTGCGCCGGATCACCTGCACGCGCTGACCCGCGGTGATCAGCTCCCAGTCCCTGGCCTCGGCGCGCGGGATGAACTCCGACAGCGTGATCACCTTGCCCGCCTCGGACTTCAGCAGCTCGCTGACCAGGTACTTGGTCAGCCCCAGCTCGGTGACGCCGACGCCGAGCAGGGAGAAGATGTTGTTGGGCCGCACCGACTTGAACAGGTCGGTGTTCTTGCCGTCCTTGAGGAACTTCGGTGTCCAGCCCGCGTAGGGGCCGAACAGCAGGCCCGGCCTGCCCTTGATCACGCGAGTGTCCAAGTGCGGCACCGACATCGGCGGCGCGCCGACCGCCGCCTTGCCGTAGACCTTGGCCTCGTGCTGGTGGATCAGCGCCGGGTTGACGCAGCGGAAGAACTGGCCACTGACCGGGAATCCGCCGAATCCCTTGGCCTCCTTGATGTTCGCCTTCTGCAGCAGCGGCAGCGCGCCGCCGCCCGCGCCGACGAACACGAATTTGCTGATCAAGGTGCGGGTTTCGCGGGTGCGGACGTTGCGGACCGTGACCAGCCAGGATCCGTCGGACCGCTTGGACAGGTCGCGCACCTCGTGGCCGAAGGCCAGGTCGGCGCCGGTGGCGCCGAGGTAGGCGAGCAGCTCCTGGGTGAGCGCGCCGAAGTCGATGTCGGTGCCGCCGTCGGTCCAGTTCAGCGCGACCGGCTCGGAGAAGTCCCGGCCGCGCGTCATCAGCGGCAGCCGCCGGGCGAACTCGTCGGGGCTGTCGATGTACTCCATGCCCTCGAACAGCGGGTGCGGCGCCAGCGCCTCGTACCGCTTGCGCAGGTACTG
The DNA here is from genome assembly GCF_040681325.1 of Nocardia sp. NPDC051787. NCBI lineage: Bacteria > Bacillati > Actinomycetota > Actinomycetes > Mycobacteriales > Nocardiaceae > Nocardia > Nocardia sp. NPDC051787. The sequence goes on along the minus strand of NZ_JBFAYO010000008.1, from coordinate 50,851 downwards.
CGCGTTGTCGGCGCCGTGCACGAAGCTCACGTGCGGGATCGGATTGATGAAGGCGGACGGATCACCGAGGATGCCGTTCTCCACGCCGTAGGACCAGAACTGGCGCGACACCTGGAAGCGCTCGTTGATGTCGACGGCCTTGGTGATGTCGACGGAACCGTCCGCGTTCTGTGGGCTGTAGTTCAGCTCACACAGGGCGGAGTGTCCGGTGCCCGCGTTGTTCCACGGGTCGCTGCTCTCCGCCGCGGCGGCGTCGAGCCGCTCGAACAGGGAGATCGACCAGTCCGGCTGCAGCTGCCGCAGCAGCGCGCCGAGAGTGGCACTCATGATGCCGGCACCGATGAGTACTACATCGGTCTTTTCAGTCAGGGCAGCGTTCGGCACGGGTAGATCGACTTCCTTGTCCTTCTGCGCGGGCCCACCGGGCGGGTGGACCTGCCTGGGCACGGTGTGTGGTTGTCATTCGGGTCCGGCTCCGCCGTTCCCGAACAGCATGGCGGGAGTCAGGTTACCCGCCGTTCACCTAGGCCCAATTGTGCACCTCACCACCCCCGCGCCACGCGACCAGCCGGTCGAATGTGCGGAATGAAACAGAGATCGTCGTCACTTCGGCGGCAGGGAGACCGCAACGGTCTGTCGGCTCGCGGCGCGGTCCAATACATTGGTCGCGTGACGAACGAACAGTCGCTTGCCGAGCCGGTCAGCACCTCTCCGGATGGCGAGGGCTGGCGCCCCGACATCCTGGGTCCGCATTACCAGCAGCGCACGCTGCCGCTGGGCCCCGATCCCGACGGCGAAGGCGACGTGGTCGCCACGCTGGTGCGCTACGTGCCCTCCGGCGCCGTCGAGCAGACCGCGGGCGCGGTGCTCTACGTCCATGGCTTCACCGATTACTTCTTTCAGGAGCACCTCGCCGAGCACTTCGCCGCGCGCGGGTTCCAGTTCTACGCGCTCGATCTGCGCAAATGCGGCCGCTCGCTGCAGGAAGGGCACACGCCGCACTATGTGACCGATCTCGCTTTCTACGACCGGGAACTGGACGAGTCGCTGCGGATCGTGCAGGCCGAGACCGGTGCGCCGGTGGTCGTCAACGCGCACTCCACCGGCGGCCTGGTCGCGTCGCTGTGGCTGGACCGGCTCAACCGCACCCGGGGAACGGCCGCCGCGGGGATCACCGGCCTGGTGCTCAACAGCCCGTGGTTCGACCTGCAAGGGCCTGCGTACTACCGGACCATCGGAACGCGGGTCATCAAGGCCGTGGGGCGGTTCCGGAAGATGGTCGAGTTGCCCGGAGGCAAGATCAGCACCTACGGCGACAGCCTGCACCGGTCGGTGTCCGGCGAGTGGGACTACAACCTGGACTGGAAGCCATTGGAGGGTTTCCCGGTTCGGCTCGGATGGTTGCGCGCGATCCGCAACGGACACGCGCGGCTGCACGAAGGCCTCGATATCGGCGTGCCGTCGCTGATCCTGCGCTCCAGGATCACCAAGTTCGCCCGGCGGTACGGTCCCGCGGTGGACGTGGCCGACGCGGTGCTCGACGTCGAGCAGATCCAGCGCTGGTCGGGCTGCCTGGGCGACCGCACCAACATGGTGCCGATCGACGGCGCCAAGCACGACGTGTTCCTGTCCGGCCCCAAGGCGCTGGCTCAGGCGTTCGCCGAGCTGGACAGCTGGCTGGACTGGCTGGCGGGCTACCAGGCCGCGGCCCGGGAGCAGTCACCAGAGGCTGGTGCGTAGCACGATCTCGGTGGCCAGCTCGTGGTCGGCTTCGGTGGCCACGTTGGTGACGTCCACCTCGATCACCCGGAACTCGCCGTAGACGAACCGCCCGGACGCGTCGGCCACCGAGCGCGGCAGGTTCTTGGTGACCAGCAGCGTGGCCGGCACCTCCACCGGACCGGTGGTCGCGTCCAGCACCGCGCCGTCGGCGCCGGGAGCGGCCGGATGGCCCCGGTCGGCGACGACCAGGCTCTGGAACCGGCCGAAGCCGCGAGCGCACGCCTGCCAGGCCAGCACGGCGCCCGCACCGCGTCCGGCGACGTTCACCCACGGCAGCCCGAGTTCGTCCAGGATCGCGGTCACACCGGCCGCGTTCAGGCCATCGATCGACTCCACCGCGAAGGTGCGCAGGTCCGAGGTGTGCAAGCGGGCGCATACCTGGTCGTAGACATCCGCCGGATCACCCGCGTCGGGCAGCAGCAGTACGCTGTGCCGGGACTGCGGCCCATCGATCCGCACGGTCCACGCCCGCTCATCGACCGTGATCTGCCGTGATTCCATGCCGAATCACGCTACACGGATGGCCGGGGCGCAGGGGCGAGTGTGCGGCGGCAGTCAGGCGAGCAGGCGCATTCCGGCCTGCTCACCTGCGTTGTGGTCGAAGGTGACGGTCAGCTCACACCCCGCCTCCTGGCCGAGCTGCTGGATCAGCGCGTCGGCGAAGTCCGCGCCGTCGGCGGCCCGGCGCAGCGCCTGCCGCACCGTGTCGGCGCGCTCGACCACGATCTCGCTGGAATCGAGCAGACCCAGCAGCACGTCGGTGACGGCTTCGGGGTCCTGTTTGTAGCCGCGGCGCAGCACCCAGTGGATCTCGGCGAGCACGATCATCGTGACGTAGCCGGGCCTGCTCTCACTGAGCCCGTCGATCACCTGGTTGGCCCGGGCGGACTGCTCTGGGTCGTCCTGGGTGAGGTACCGGATGAGCACGTTCGCGTCCAGACCGATCATCACCGCTTGCCCTCCACGACGTTGCCCGCGATCGCCTCGTTCATCTCGGCGAGGCCGATGGGTGAGCCGGACCAGCCGACGATGCCCTTCAGCGCCTTGATCGTGCGCGTCTCGGGCACCAGCTCGTAGGTACCGGTCGGGGTGGGCACGAAGGCGACCCGCACACCGGCACGCAGCCCCATCGCGACGCGCACGTCGATCGGGATGGTGATCTGCCCCTTGCTGGTCACGGTCGCCGACACCACGCTTCCCCCTCGGCTGTTGGGCTTCTTGTCCGTCGCCATATCCCTCACCCGACCGTGATCCTTCGCTGCGATCGGCCCCGCCTTACCTGGGGCCGGATTCCTTACTGCAAGGTAAGGCGCTGGGTCCGCGGCGTCAACCGATACGGTCACCAGCGAGAACAGCGCCAGTGGACAAGATCGGCAGATCAGCGGGCGCGCCATCGGCGAGGAGGCGCTCGATCGCCGCGACGTCGAGATGGTCTTCGACCAACCCGGCCACCAGATCGAGCTGCGCTGCCCGCACGGCGGCCACCGAAACATCGTCGGCCACAACGAAACCCGAACGACGCGCGGCTGCGGCAACCGTGCGCAGCCAGTTGCGCCGCAATTCGTCCGACTCCAGCAGCCCGTGCAGATGGGTGCCCCACACCGCCCCGCGCACGCTGCCCTCCGGCTCGCCGTCGACCGTGAGCCACGGCGGGTCACCGCGGCGCGTCACACGCCCGTGGTGGATCTCGTAGCCTCGCACGGGGATTCCCCCGGCATGTCCTTCGCTGCGGCGCAAGACCTTCGGCTCGGCGAATTCGATGGTGAGGTCGAGCAACCCGAGTCCGTCCACCTCGCCCTCGCCGGACTCCACCCGGTCGAGGATGCGGGTACCGAGCATCTGGTACCCGCCGCAGATCCCCAGGATCGGACCGCCCGCGGCGGCGCGTGCGCGCAGCGCCTCGGCGATACCGGTGCGCCGCAACCACCCCAGATCCGACACCGTTGCCTTGCTGCCCGGCACGACCACCAGGTCCGCGCCCGAGAGCCGGGACGGTTCGCTCACCCAGCGCACCGCGACGCCCGGTTCGCAGGCCAGCGCCTCGATGTCGGTGGAGTTGGAGATGCGCGGCAGCCGGATCGCGGCGACGGTCAGCCATTCCGCGCCCACCGGCGGTCGCGGACGGCCGACCGGCGCGTCGGCGAGCGTGCCGAGCGAGTCCTCGGCGTCGATCCAGAGGTCCTCGGCGTACGGGAGCACACCGAGGGTGGGGCGACCGGTGAGCTCGGCGAGGCGCTCGAGACCGGGCCGCAGCAGCTCCTGCGCGCCGCGGAACTTATTGACGACGAAGCCCGAGATCAACTGCTGGTCTTCGGGTTCCAGGATCGCGAGGGTGCCGAACAGGTGGGCCAGCACGCCGCCGCGATCGATGTCGCCGACGAGCAGCACCGGCAGCCGTGCGGCGCGCGCGAGACCCATGTTCGCCAGATCCGTCGCGCGCAGGTTGATCTCGGCGGGCGATCCGGCGCCCTCGCAGATCACCACGTCGAATTCGGCGCGCAGCGCGGCGAGTTCGGCGGCCACGACGGCGCGCAGTTCCCGCCGGTGTCGGAAGTAGTCCTCGGCCCCGACCGTGCCGACCGCCGTACCCCGCACCACGAGCTGCGAACGCCGATCACTGCCGGGCTTGAGCAGGACCGGATTGAATCGGACGCTCGGTTCCAGCCCGCATGCCTGCGCCTGCAACGCCTGCGCCCGGCCGATCTCCCCGCCATCGAGCGTGACCACGGAATTGTTGGACATGTTCTGCGCCTTGAACGGCGCGACACGCACACCGCGCCGGGCCAGCATCCGGCAGATCCCGGCCACCACGACGCTCTTACCCGCGTCGGAGGTAGTGCCCGCGACCAGCAGCGCGCCTTTCACCGCACCCCACCGGGCCCGTTCGCACAAGCCGCCGGATTCCTCAGCACGACCACGGAACTCGCGAACAATCGCCCGAAACGGACCCCGACCAGGCCGCGGGTCACGGCAGGGTCAGGATCTCGGCCCCCGACTCGGTCACGACCAGGGTGTGCTCGAACTGCGCGGTCCACTTGCGGTCCTTGGTGACGACGGTCCAGCCGTCGTCCCAGATCTCGTAATCGATGCCGCCCAGGTTGATCATCGGCTCGATGGTGAACGTCATGCCCGGTTCGATGACGGTCTCCACCGCCGGCTGGTCGTAGTGCAGGACCACCAAGCCACTGTGGAATGTGGGGCCGACGCCGTGGCCGGTGAAGTCGCGCACCACGCCGTAGCCGAATCGGTTGGCGTAGGACTCGATGACCCGCCCGATCACGTTGAGCGCGCGGCCCGGCCGGACCGCCTTGATGGCCCGCAGGGTGGCCTCCTCGGTCCGTTCGACGAGCAGGCGCACCTCCTCGTCGACATCACCGGCCAGGAAGGTCTTGTTGGTGTCGCCGTGCACGCCGTGGATATAGGCCGTGACGTCGATATTGACGATGTCGCCGTCCTCGACCACGGTGGAGTCCGGAATGCCATGGCAGATCACCTCGTTCAGCGAGGTGCAGCAGGACTTCGGAAATCCCTTGTAGCCCAGGGTCGACGGATACGCGCCGTGGTCGCACAGGTACTCGTGCGCGATGCGGTCCAGTTCATCGGTGGTGACGCCCGGCGCAACCGCCTTGCCCGCCTCCTCCAGGGCTTGCGCGGCGATCTTGCCCGCGATCCGCATCTTCTCGATCGTCTCCGCCGTCTGCACCCAGGGCTCATGCCCCTCGTTGGCGGTCTTCTTCCACGCGTACTCCGGGCGCTCGATGGCGCGCGGGACTTCACGGATGGGCGACAGCGTGCCGGGGATGAGCGGCTTGCGGGTGCGGACAGACATAGCGAACAGCGTAATCGGAGGGTCGGACCGACGACGAAGACCAGTCGGAATAGTTTCGGACCATGGTCCGCTTACAGTGTTGGTTGACATCGAAACTACCCGGAAAGAGGCTTGAACCGTGGAACTGGGACTCACGACGTTCGCCGAGCTCTATCCCGTCGGCGACCGGTCGGCACCGACCGCGGCCGAGCGGCTGCGCGAAGTGGTCGAGGAGGCGGTGGCCACCGAGCAGGCGGGACTCGACGTGTACGGCGTCGGTGAACACCACCGCAAGGACTTCGCCGCCTCCGCGCCCGCGGTCGTGCTCGCGGCGATCGCGGCCCGCACCGAGCGGATCCGGCTCACCAGCGCGGTCAGCGTGTTGAGCTCGGACGACCCGGTCCGGGTGTACCAGGACTTCGCGACGCTGGACGGCCTTTCCGCGGGCCGCGCGGAGCTGATGGCGGGGCGCGGCTCGTTCACCGAATCGTTCCCGCTGTTCGGTTACGACCTGGCCGACTACGACGAACTGTTCGACGAGAAGCTGGCGCTGCTGTTGCGCATTCGCCAGGACGAGCCGGTCACCTGGAGCGGCAAGTTCCGTCCGCCGCTGCGCGACACCATCGTCTACCCGCGCACCGACCATCGGCCACTGCCGGTCTGGATCGCAGTGGGTGGCAGCCCCGAATCGGTGATCCGCGCCGGACTGCTCGGCCTTCCGCTGGCCATCGCGATCATCGGCGGACAGCCCGCCCGGTTCAAGCCGCTGGTGGACCTCTACCATCGTGCTCTGGCAGAGGGAGGCCACCCGAAACAGGCGGTCGCGGTGCACGCGCACGGGTACGTCGCGGACAACGACGAGCAAGCCGTTGCCGACTTCTACGAGCCCTACGCACTGGCGATGAGCACCATCGGGCGCGAACGCGGGTGGGGACCCATGACACGCGCCCAGTTCGACGCCTTGCGTGCACCGGAAGGTTCGCTGTTCGTCGGTACTCCCGACTACGTCGCCGACAAGGTCACAGCGGTCGGTGAAACGCTCGGACTCGACCGATTCATGTTGCACACCAGTGTGGGCACACTGCCGCACGAAAAGGTCTTGCACACCATCGAACTGCTCGGCGCGAAGGTCGCCCCGCGCCTTGCCGCCATCGCGGAGTGATTGCCGCGCAGCGGGAATAGCGGGCGTGCCGCGCCAGTCGACTACGCGGCACGCCGGGCACGGCGCCCCGTTGCGCCCGCCGTCACTGTGCCGGTGAGCTGATCACTGCTCGGGCAGACGGCGGCGGCCACCGGCCACGTCGGTTACCAGATCAGTGTACCCATCGACGAGTTCGGCCAGGTGGTACCAATGTTTATGGGTATTGTCGCTGCGCGCGCCCTCGGAATCGATGACCTGATTCGCGTCCACCCAGCTACGCGCCATCCGGTCCACCACCGCGCCGAGGCTTTCGGTGTGCAACGAGGCCCCGTTGCGGTGCTGCGGCATCTCCTGCGCCACCCAGTCATTGATGTCGTCGACGAGTTCGCTACGCCGGCAGTCGATTTCGGCGATGAGGGCGACGTCTTTCACCTGGGCGCGGCGCTGATGTAGCTCGGCGAGCGCGTGTGCGGACCGTAGCAGTTCCCGATCTTGGAAACGGCGTCCTTGGAAAGCACACAATAATTGCGGCGCGGTCGGCAATGCGCCAACCGTCGGCGCGCTCACCGCCCTACTCCGAGTTCACCCGACACCAACGCTCTTTGTACCAACATGATTGGCTCTCGATTCGGTTATCCCGGTCATCGGATTCGGTTGTCACAACAAGGATAGCTGGATCATGCACGTACAGATGCATGAACGCAAGATTGCGTCCGCCCTTCTGCGGTCAAGGGCTCCTGATAGCGCGGTACGCCCAGATACCATCGAGCACAAACGATTTCGGCGCCCGCAGGGGCGGCGAAGCTCAGAGCTGGGTCAGCGCGGCCAGCAACGTCAGTATGGGTAGCGTGCCCTGTATTACGGCGCCCCTGGCGAACCGGCGATCGTGGGCCACCAGGACGATCGCGGCGGCCAGCATCGATCCGCACCCCGTCAGCACCAGCGCCCAGCCCGCCTCCGGCACCGACCGTAGGAGCGCCACGCCCACCAGCGTGGTCACCGCGAGAAACAGGTTGTAGAAGCCTTGGTTGAACGCCCACGGCCGTGCCGCGGGCATCTCGCCCTCGGACATCTGGAAGATCCCCTTGTACACCTTGGGATCGGTGAACCGCACGGACTCCATGACGAAGATGCCGATGTGGAGCAGGGCGGCCGCGACCGCCAGCGCCTGGACAACCCAGAGCATGTGACCTCCTCACGAAGTGAACCGACCGGAGGACGTCGGCGGCGATCGCGGATCATGGGCGAGCCGATGCGGACGGCCTTGGCGACTCCGGTATGCCGACGCGCATCCTATGGCCCGGCCCGCGTCGCTCTCCGCAACGCACCGTCGACACGCCGCGGCTGGAGGTCATCTCGAGAGCCCGAACACGCGACGCCGAGGTGTCGATGACCACGTTCTCGTGCTTGCGCGCGACGGCGATCATTTCCTCCGTCCACGGATAGCCGATATGTCCGCACACGATGGTCAGTTCCGGGAAGTCGAGCGCGACCTGATCGATATACGGGATGGGACGGCCGGTCTCCGACGGCCGCAGCGGACCGGTGTGCCCCACCTGCGTACAGAACGGGAGGCCCAGGTCGACACAGGCGGCGAACAGCGGATAGAAGCGCCGATCGGTCGGCGGAAGTTCCCACAGCCACGGCAGCACCCGCAAGCCCTTGAATCCTTGTCCGGCGCGGCGGCGCAGTTCCCGCACCGCGTCCATCGGCCTGCGCAGATCCACCGACGCGAGAGGGAACAGGCGCTGCGGCGCCTCCACGGCCCATGCCGCGACTTCGTCGTTGGAGATGAGAACACCCTCCGGCGCGTGCCAGGCCGAGATCAGCGCCTGGTCGACGCCCGCGGCATCCATCGCGTCCAAGGTGACTGTCAGTGGGATGTCGCCGGTCGGAATCGTGGCGCCGGTCCAGCGCCGGAGCGAGGCGAACATGTCGTGGGCGAGGAACCTCTGGGTGGGGTGTTGCGCCCAGACGTCGATGGTCATGTGCGTGATCCTGTTCGTCGCATCGGGACGGACCGCCTCCCGGCTATAGCAGTCGCAATAACCAAACCGAAAGGTTCGCCAGGCATAAACTGGGTATCTATCGCAGGACCGTAGACACCCGAGGCAGAGCAGGGCAATGGCTGGTTCGGACCCGTTCGCCACACAGCGCGATCGGCCTCCAGGTATCGAGCAGGAACTGGAGGGCGCGGGCCTCGACGACCCTCACGTGATCGGCAAGGGCGGCTTCGGCGTGGTCTACCGCTGCCGGCAGCGGTCGCTGAATCGCAGCGTCGCGGTCAAGGTCCTCACCGGACGGCCGGATCTGGAGCCGGAGAATGTCGAGCGGTTCCTGCGCGAGCAGCAGGCAATGGGCGCGCTGTCCGGGCACCCGAACATCGTGCCGATCCTGCACGTGGGCACCACCGCCAGCGGACGCCCCTATCTGGTGATGCCGTATCACTCGCAGGGTTCCTTGGCCAACCGCATCCGCCGCGAGAATTTCCTGCCGTGGCAAGAGGCCATCGGGATCATCATCAAGCTGGCCGGGGCCCTGGAGACCGCGCATCGCGCGGGGATCCTGCATCGCGACATCAAACCGGACAACGTGCTGCTCACCGACTACGGCGAGCCGCAGCTCACCGACTTCGGGATCGCCCGTGTCGAAGGGGGTTTCGAGACCGCGGCCGGGGTGGTGACCGGTTCTCCGGCATTCACCGCGCCGGAGGTCCTGCGCTCGGGGGTCCCGTCGGTGGCTTCCGACGTCTACGGGCTCGGCGCGACGCTGTTCGCCATGATCACCGGCCACGCGGCGTACGAACGTCGCTCCGGCGAGCAGATCGTCGCCCAGTTCCTGCGGATCGCCGCCGATCCGCTCCCGGATCTGCGCCCCGACGGCATCCCCGACGACGTGTGCGCCGCCATCGAGGCCAGCATGTCACACGATCCGGCGAACCGTCCGCGCTCCGCCGCCGCGTTCGGCGAATCGCTGCGCGATATCCAGCGCGCGAACGGCCTGCCGATGCAGAACATGACGCTGCCTACTGTCGACCAGGCGATCTCGGTACAGGAAGATCTCAGCACTCGGCCGATGGCGGCTACGGCAAGACACCCCTCGGCCCATCCCAAGACGCCACCCACTCCGGAGACGAGGTTCCGCCCGGCGATGTCCTCCCGGCCGCTGGTCCGCCGCGACCGGCTGATGGACGCGTTGCAAACCGAGCCGCGACCGCGGCTTGCCGTCATCCATGCCCCCGCCGGCTTCGGCAAGAGCACGCTGGCGGCCCAATGGGCCAAGCGTCTGGCCGAAACCGACGGTGTGACAGTGGCGTGGTTGAACGCCGACCGGGACGACAACAACGTCGTGTGGTTGCTCACCCACCTGATCGAGGCGTTCAACCGGGCCAGCCCGGAATTGGTGCCCCAGTTGGCGCGGATACTCGAAGAGGGCGACGACAGCGCGGCCCGTTATGTGCTCACCACGCTGATCGACACCATCCACGAACGCGGCGATCGGTTCGCGCTGGTCATCGACGACTGGGATCGGGTCACCGACCCGGCCGCCGTCGACGCCTTGCATTTCCTGATCGAGCAGGGCTCGCACCATCTGCAGATCATTCTGACCAGCCGGTCGATCGAGAGTCTACCGCTCGGCACCATGCGCGTTCGCCATGAGATGGTCGAAATCGATGCCGCGGCATTGCGTTTCGACGCCGAGGAAGCACGCGCGTTGCTCGCCGAGCAGAGCGGTGTCGCGCTGGCCGACAAGGAGAGCGCCGAGCTGCGCGACTGCACCGAAGGCTGGGCGGCCGCATTGCAGCTGGCTTCGCTGTCGCTGCGCGAGCACCCGGACCCCGGGACGCTGATCGCTCACCTGTCCGGGCGCCATCACACCATCGGCGAATACCTGGCCGAGAACGTGCTCGACACCGTCGAGCCGGATCTGCTCGATATTCTGCTCAAAACTTCTCTGCCAGAACGCATCTGCGGCAGCCTGGTCACCGCGCTCACCGGCCGGCCGCACGGGCAGGCCGTGCTGGAGAACCTCGAACGCCGCAATCTGTTCCTGCGCCGGATCGACGAAGGCGGTGAATGGTTCCGCTACCACCACCTGTTCGCGGAGTTCATCCGGCAGCGGCTCGAACGCGACTTTCCCGAGCAGGTGCCCGAACTGCATCGTGCGGCCGCCGCCTGGTTCGCCGAGCACGAAATGCTCAGCGAAGCCATCGAGCACGCGCTGGCCTGCGGCGACGAGAAGAAGGCCGTCGACTTCGTCGAGGCGAAGGCCCGCGCCCTGGTACAAGACGGCCAGCTCGCGACATTCCTTGGCCTGGTCGCCAAACTTCCCACGGCGGAAGCCTGCGCACGCCCGCAACTGCAGATCGGTGTGGCGTGGACGAATGCCCTGCTGCGTCGGACCACCGACCTGCACGCCGCGTTGCGACTGGTCCGGGCGTCACTGGAGAAGTCTCCGGAGCCCGACCCCGATGTCGCGGTCGAGGCCGACCTCGTCGAGTGCGTGGAGCACGTGTTCGCCGACCGCCCGGAAGGCGTGGACGCCGTGGTCGCCGCGTGCCTGGACCGGGCCGACACGCTGGGGCCGTGGGCGCTCGGCGCCGCCGCGAACCTCGCCGCGTTCTCCGCGAGCTGCCGGTTCGACTACGACCGAGCGCGCGAATGGCACGACTGGGCAGCGCCGTACTACCGGGAAACCCGCAACACGTTCAGCCTGATGTACAGCAACAGCCTGGTCGGCATCGCGGCGCGGGAGCAGCTCGATATCGCCGCGGCGGAACGCAGTTTCCGGACCGCACTGCACATCGCCACCACCTCGTCGGGCCCGCAGTCCTACGCCGCACGGTTGGCCGGCGCTCTGCTCGGCGAATTGCTCTACGAACGCGACCAGCTCGCCGCCGCGGAACGGCTGCTGGACGAGGCGGGGCGGCTGGGCACCGAGGGCGGGCCGGTCGAATTCATGATGGCCGCCTACGCCACGGGCGCCCGCATCAAGGCTCTGCGCGGTGACCTCGCGGCCGCCGCGCGCCGCCTGGACGAAGGCGCCGAGGCCGCGCGCGCCCTGAAGCTGCCGCGGCTGGCCACCCGGATCGCCAACGAGCAGGTCCGGCTCGGACTCACCGCAAGTTACGTCACCGAACCGCCGTCCGGCGTCGACGGGATCGCGACGATCACCGCGGAAATGCGCGAGGATTCCGCGATCCGGATGCTGCTGCGGTCCGGTGCCGCGAAACGTGCGGCCGCCGCGGTCGCACGCGCCCAGCAGTTGCGCGATGCCATCGACACCGCGCGACGCCCACGGGCCGCGGCGCAGGCGCAGCTATTGCTCGCCTCCTGCCTCGCGGCGGCGGGGAAGACCGACGCCGCGAAGGATGCCCTGGTGCCGGTGGTGGCCAAGCACGCCGACGTCGGCCTCATCCGGCCGCTGCTCGACGAAGGCACGTGGATCACGTCACTGCTGCACACCCTCAATTACGATCTGCGCGAAGGACTCTGGAAAGACGAATGGCCGATCGTCCCGCCGGCCTTCCTGCACAGGTTGCTGGAACGCTGAAAGACCTTGCGGCAGGATAGTTTTCCGCACGGTTCACAGCACAGGCTGCGGTCCGCGAGAGGTATCCGTGTCGAGGATGTGCAGCACCCACCGGCCTTTGCCGTCGGCTTTGGCGCGGTAGAGACCGGTATCGGCGGCATCGAGCAGCGATTCGGCGTCCGCGCCCGCGACCGCGGTGACGACCGCGCCGATGCTGATGGACATGCGTAGCCGCCGGTCGCCCGCGGTGATCGGATCGACCAACGCCTCGAGCAAGCTGTTCGCCACGGCGGCCACCCGGTGGTCGCTGGCCGGCGGCGGGATCAGCGCGACGAATTCGTCACCGCCGATGCGGGCGATCAGGCAGCCCGAGCCACGGACGCTGTCCTGCAAACGCGCGGCGACTGCGGTGAGGATCTGATCGCCCGTTCCGTGGCCGTAGCGATCGTTGACGTGTTTGAAGCGATCGATGTCGACGAAACACAACCCCGCGCGGTCGCCATTGCTGGCGCCCGCGATCATCTCGTCGATCCGTTCGATGAGATGCCGCCGGTTGGGCAGCCCGGTGAGCGGGTCGTGGCGGGCCTGCCGATGCAGCTCTTCGCGCATCCGGTGCTGCTCGGTCACGTCTTCACCGACCGCGAGCAGATAGTCGCTCTGCCCATCCACGCCCTTGACGAACGTGATGGCGAACGCCGCCCACCCGTAACTGTCGTCGGCGCGACGAATCCGCTGTTCCAGTTTCACGGTGCCGTGCCCGGCCGGTACCAGCTGCTCATAGACCAGCGTGCGGATGCCGTCGCGGTCACTGGGGTGCGCGAAGTCGTAGACCGACACGCCGCGCAGGGCTTCGATCGGGACTCCGATCATGTCGGCCAGGCCGCGGTTGACGTCCAGCAGCGTCCCGTCGGTGTCTCCGATGGCGATGGCGATCGCGGCGTTGTCGAAGACGACGCGGAACCGCTCGTCGGCTGCTCGAGTCGCGTCACCCAGCGGGTCCGGGAGTCCCTGGTCGTGCGGGCGCAGGTGCGCTTCGTAGCCCTGGCCCACCGCGGCGAGCAGCGCCGCGAGTCGTCGGCCGCTGCTCGGGTGCGCGGCGCGTTCGGCCAATTCGAACAACACCTCGGCGGACACGCTGGGTACGGCGGGCGCGATCACCCCGGCGGCGGCCAGCTCGGCGCCTACGCGGGCACCAACACCGGCGTCGAAAGGTTCGGCGTCGAGGCCGGAAACCAGCTCCTCGACCAGGCCGAGTAAGAGGACTTCGGGGGCGGGCACGGACACGGACTCACCGGTGACGGTCCGCAATGCCCGCCACCACGAGTTCGCCAGCCTGGCGAATTCGATCTGTTCCACCGCAACCCCCTCACCATTCAGGCCGGAGATAGCCCCCGACGCATCGTATCCACATATGTTCGATACCGTCGAGTACTCCCGCTGGAGCATATTCCCACTGCTGGTGATGATGCGTGGTACTAACCCGAGCCGTTCTCGGTGAATATCGAGGCGCCTTTATAGCGCAACGTCGTGATCTGCCAGGTCCAGGTCGCCTGGACACAGGCGATCAGATCGGCGATGTGGGTCGAGACGGTGGCCGCCAGAGCGGCATCATCCGCTCCCACGAGATCGCATCGCTCGGCAGTGGCCGCACCGACCTGCCGGAATTCCGTGAGCCGCGCCCGAACGATCCCGGTGGCGCCGTGCACGGCGTCCGCCAACGACGACCCGGGGTGGTTCAGCAGGACCACCGGGATCAGGTTGAAGTCCGCGAGATCGACGATGCACTCCTTTTCGAAAGAGAACACGTCGTTCATCAACGCCCCGATCTCGACGGTCAGCACCCTTAACCGGCGCAGGTCTCCGTCGAGCCCTGCGCGCCGGATCCGGTCCCAGGGCAGGTAGTCGTCGCGACCGAATTCGCACAGGGCGATGGCCGGATACATGCCCGATACCCGGGCCCGCAGGTCGATGTACTCCGCGACGCTGAGCAGTCCGCCGCGGGCGCGGGCATTCTGGTCCTGGATCGCGGGCCGCAGGTGATCGATGGTGGCGTCGATGAACCGATCGAGCCAGGCCGGATCGGCGAGGGCGGACAGCATGGCAAGGAAGGCCGACGTCGCGGCCTCCAGCGGGGTCGAATCGCCCGGCACCGAGCATGTGCGCAGGAGCGAGCACAACCGATCGACCGCGGCGCGCGCCCGTCGCTGCTCGTCGTGGTCCAGATGCCCGAACTTCTCCCGGCCCACAGTGTCGTTGAGCCAGAAGAGGATTGCGTTATAGAGGCCGATGATAGTCATTCGTTCGACGCTGATGGCGCCGGGGTGCAGATAGGGCGTCATGCTGTTGTAGTGCTTGCCGCCGGGCTCGAGCCAGATCCCATGGGCCCGGCAGAATCGTTCGACCTCCGCACAGGCCTGCGCCCCGAACCGGCTCGGCCGGAAGTCGCGGCAGTAGTCGGCTATGTCCCAGTCGGGCGTGCTGAACCTCGCGCGCAACGACCACTGCCGCCCCGCCCGCAGCAATGCCTCGTGCTGCACGCGCATGTTCACGATGTCCCGCTCGAGCGCCGATGTGTACTCGCCGACCACAACGACCCCGTCTCCACAATGGTTGCTTCGCCTGAATTCTCTCGGCTTACCATCCGTGGGACTGGTCGAATGACCAAAAGTCACCGAAGTGGCCGGTCAGTCGCGTTGACACACCGGCCCGCTGCGCGACGACGGCGACCGCACTCCGTCGAAGGCCGGGTAGCGCCGTGGCGGTTACGGGCGATCCTGCCGATCGTCACCGACGCGGCACCATCGGGTGGATGTGCCGGATTCGCCCACGGCGGAGCAAAAGCCGGCTCGCACCGTTGCCGATCACCGAGTCCGCCGAGCGGAGCTGGTCTCACTCCGCCGCCATGACGTCGCCGTGCATGGTCAGCAGCAGGTGGTCGAAGCGGGCTCGTTGCGATGCCGGACCGCCACCGATGGCGGGAATCTCGGTGACCAGCCGCTGCGCCAGCGTGCGCAGCTTGACGTTGGTCTCCTGGGAACGCCATTGCAGCACCCGGAACGCCTGTTCGGCGTTGATGCCGTAGACCACCATGAGCACCCCTTTGGCCTGTTCGATCACCGCCCGTGATTCGACGAGCTCGGGCAGAGTGTCGTCGAGGACCTCCTGCCGGTTCTCCTCGAGGGCGTCGGACACGTCGATGAAATAGCCGCTCGTGCCGATCACCAGGCCCCGGTCGTCGAGCATCCGGTCGGCGACGACGAGCACGTGATGGATCCGCCCGGAGGTATCGATGACGCGATGACGGCCGCAGAACGGCTCCCCGGTACGCATGGCGACGTCGATGGACCGGGCGACCAGCGCGCGGTCGTCGGGGTGCTTGTGCGCCAGCAGCAGTTCCGTGCTCGGCTGCGCGCTCCCGGCGTAGCCGTACAGAGCCGCGACGCCATCCGACCATTCCCATCGCTCATCCTCGAACCAGAAACGGAAGCTACCCACGCTCTGCGGCGTGCCAGCGACGACGCTCTCGACCGCGGAGGCGCTTGTCAGCGCGAGGTCATCCATCCTCGTCACGCGGGTCATTATCCAACCGTCCCGGCCCCGTATCAGTGCGGAACACAATCCGAAATCGAACTGTAGCAAACCATTGGCATCCATCATTTGTGCGCGTAGTTCGACGAAAAGCGAGGTCGCTTGACACACTGCAACCCAGCTGGCAACCTATCCGCAACGGACCGGCTGCACAGCAATCGATACGACTCTCTTCGACGCCGGGCCGGCACGATGTCATGCGACCGGCGCAGCACCGTGACGGCGTCCCCGAACCGGCCCACGCCCACCGGCGCTGCGCTTCCTGCGCGGTCGCGAATGCGGTCTCGATGTCGGCAGGTGGAGGACTGGGCATCCACGGGAGAACCCGCCGACCGACGCGGACCACCGTCACACGCCACTCCCGTCACGACAGCGCCCTATTCGCCGGCTACGTACCCCTGCCCCTGATCCCCCGAACTGAGCAACCGGCCGATACCCCACTCCGCGTCCCCAGATGGCGGGGCATTCCCGGTCACGGGAAGAGCGGCGCCGACCATCCCGCGAGTATTGGTACCGCGGTGCGGCCTACCCTCGGGCCTGGTTTGTCCCCGGGCTTCCCCGCAATCGTCCGCGTCCCGAAAAACACTGACCATAATGCGGATCACTGGAGGTAGTCTCTGTTGCTGTGTCCCGCTTTCGTCGCAGATCCGCTGCATGAGAGCCGTATTCACGTGAGGACGCCGTAACGCGTTCCAGCAAGTGCGCAAGACCGAAAGGGTTGTTCTGATGGCAGGCAAGCGCACCGTACTGACCGTCCGGTTGCGACGTCTGGCGGCGATGCTGCACGAGATGCGCGAAAACGCCCAGCTCAGCAAGGAAGAGGTCAGCGCGAAGACCGGGATCAACGTCACCACGCTGTACCGGATCGAGACCGCGCAGGCCCGCCCGCAGCGCCGCACCCTCATGGCGATGCTCGACCTCTACCAGATCGGCGACGAACAGCGCGAAGACGCCCTGGAATTGCTGTCGGACGCATTGAAGCCCGGCATGTCGCGCGCCTACGAGGGCAGCGTGTCGGAGGTGTACGCCGCCTACATCAACTTCGAGTCCGAGGCGCTGTCCGCCCGGCACTTCGAAACCTCGATCATCCCAGGGCTTTTGCAGACCTACGAGTACGCGACGGCGGTGATCGACACCTCGATGCCGAAGCTGGAGGCGTCGGTGATGGAGAGCAGGGCGAAGGCCAGGATGGATCGCGCCGCCAACCTCTCCAAGGAGGACCCGCTCGAGCTGTGGGTGGTGATGGACGAGGCCGCGATCCGGCGCACGGTCGGCGGCCCCTCGGTGATGCGCGGCCAGCTCGAGCGGCTGCTGCAGGAGACCAAGCGAAAGAACGTGATCCTGCAGATCCTGCCGTTCGACGCGGGCGCACATCCGGGCATGGCCGGCCCGTTCACGCTGCTGGATTTCCCCGACCCCGCCGACCCCGAACTGGTCTATGTCGAGGGCATCGCGGGTGACGAGCTCATCGAGGGTCACAACGAGATCCGGCGTTTCGGCGTCATCTTCGACCAGCTGCGCGCCATGGCGTTGAGCCCGCGCGACTCCGCGGCCATGATCGTGGAGGCCGCGCGCCGGATGGACTGAGCCACCCGCCGGCCGACCCGGTGTCCCGCCGTGTTCGTCCCTGGGTGAACGGCCCTGGTTGGCGACTATTTCCCCGGTGAATGGGTACTCTCGGCCTTACTGCCGAGGGGAGGACGCATGTCCGACGTCACCATGAATCCGCCGGCCCACTCCGAGCCCGAACTGAAACGGGTGATGGGGCCGGGGTTGCTACTGCTGTTCGTCGTCGGTGACATCCTGGGCACCGGTATCTATGCGCTCACCGGCAAGGTGGCCAACGAAGTGGGCGGCGCCGTGTGGGTGCCGTTCCTCGTCGCGTTCCTGGTCGCGCTCATCACCGGTTTCAGCTATCTCGAGCTGGTCACCAAATACCCGCACGCCGCGGGGGCCGCGCTGTACACGCACAAGGCTTTCGGCATCCATTTCCTCACCTTCATGGTCGCCTTCGCGGTGATGAGCTCCGGGATCACCTCCGCCTCCACCGCCTCGCGAGCCTTCGCGGCCAACTTCGCTGAAGCCTTCGACCTGGATATCGGCAACGGCATCGCGGTGACGGTGATCGCGCTGGCGTTCATGGCGGTGGTGGCGGCGGTGAACCTGCGCGGGGTGAGCGAGGGCGTGAAGCTCAACGTGGTGCTCACGTGCGTGGAGCTGACCGGCCTGCTGATCGTCATCGCCATCGGCTGCTGGGCGCTGGGCTTCGGCGACGGCGACTTCTCTCGCATCGTGGAGTTCGACACCAGCGAGCGCACCGCGGTCGGCGGCGTCATCGTGGCCACCACGCTCGCGTTCTTCGCCATGGTCGGATTCGAGGACTCGGTGAACATGGCCGAGGAGTGCAAGGAGCCGAGCCGGATCTTCCCGAAGGTTCTGCTCGCAGGGCTGCTCATCACGGGTCTCATCTACGTGCTGGTCTCCATCAGCGCGATCGCGCTCGTCCCCGCCAACGAGCTCGGCCAAGGCGATACGCCACTGCTGAAGGTGGTCGAGATCGGCGCGCCCGCCTTCCCGACGCACGTCTTCGCCTACATCACCATGTTCGCGGTCGCCAACTCGGCGCTGATCAACATGCTGATGGCCAGCCGCCTGATCTACGGCATGGCCAGGCAGAATGTGCTGCCGCGACCGTTCGGCCACGTGGGCGAGCGGCGCCGGACACCGTACAACGCCATCATTTTCACCACGCTGCTTGCGCTCGGGCTCATCCTGTTCGTCGGCGAGGTGCCCGAGCTCGGCGGCACTACGGCACTGCTGCTGCTGGCGGTGTTCACCGTGGTGAACGTGGCCGTGCTGGTGCTGCGGCGAGACAAAGTGGCACACAAGCATTTCCACACGCCGACGCCACTGCCGATCCTGGGTGCGCTGAGCTGTGGCTTCCTCGTCACACCTTTCACCGACCGCAATCCGGCGCAGTACGCCATCGCGGGCGTGCTGCTGGCCATCGGCGTCGCACTGTGGGGCCTGAACTACCTGGCCATCCGCGCCATGCGGGCGCAGCCCCTGGCCACCGAGCCGCCCGCGGAGTGACCGATCGCATGCTCCGGCAGCGGATTACCTACCGCCGGTATGTCCGGTTCCGCGGATGACTAAGGGCTGCGATGTAGGTAAGGTTGGCGCCGATGACCAGCATGGAAGCGCGCTTAGGTGACGCGACCCGAAGCGTGCCGCTCCCCAACCCGTGGAACCTGACCGTCTATTTGGCCGCGGTGGCCGCGCACCGCGGCCGCTCGATCAGCCTGCACCCCGTTCCGAAGGCGATGCTGGCCGACACGGGCTGTGGCGGCGGCGGTCTATGGGTAGCGCGCAAGCACGACGACATCATCGTGTACGACGCCGCGGCGACCGGCCGCAACGCCGATCACATCATCCTGCACGAAATCGGTCACATGCTACTCGGGCATCACAAAGACGCGGAGCGCGGCGATTCGCTGCCGCCCTCGCTGGCCGTCATCCTGCCCTCGATCTCGCCACACTCCATCGAACATGTGCTCGGCCGTGCCGAATTCGGCACCGACCGCGAGCGGGAAGCGGAAGTGTTCGCCGACATGACCATGGTCTACGCGACGTTGCCGCGACGGCGCTCCCGGTCGTTCCGGCTTTTCGGCCGGGGTAAGTAGCTACCACCGGTCGTAGCGCGCCTCGGGTAGTCGCTTGGCCCCGGCGCGCAGGTCATCGATGAGATCCTGGTATCCGTCGGCCAATTCGTCGATCCGGACCCAGGCGTCGTAGAAGACGGCGTCGGGCGCGTGGGCGAGGGCGAACGCCTGCGCGGCGAGCATGGCCAGCCGGTCCACCATCCTGCCCACGGTCTCGGTGTGTTCGGGCGCGGCGGGACGCGGTATCGGCGCCGCCAAGGTGACCCAGCGGTCGATGCCGCGCACCAACTGCGCCCGTCGCCGATCGAGTTTGTCGCACCGGCTGTGCGGAGTGCGTTCGCGAGTCTGGTGCAGCTGAGCCAATTCTCCGGCCGCCTCCAGCATCGGGTGGTCTATGTGCGGCAGGCCGCGAAATGCTGCCAGCAGCAGCTCTTTTCCGGGAATCGCCCGATCCTCGGACGTCTGATTCACCCTCAGCACCCCCATTCCGACCAGGGCGGACGTGTTGCGATCGCGTCCTCGATGCCTTGTCACGCCGGTGTTCCGGCACTGCCCGAACATCCACATGTGCCCAGCGTGACCCAGACCTGCCTCCTGGGCGTCCATTTCACGCGGTTCGGCCCACACGACACGCCCATCGACCGGACTTGCGGCACCCGATCGCTAGCCGCAAGCTGTGGCAAACATCCAGTGACCTCGCCTTTCTCGAAGACATATCCGATTTTCCGGCGACTATTCCCAGCCGAGTCGACACGCCAGCCAATCTCCGGCGAGTCGGGCAAATGCCGCTTGATGGGCGCGCAGGTGCGGCGAACGCGGCGGCCCAGGCTTGCGGCAGGCGGCCGCCCATAGGCCTCGGCCATGGTCGGCACATCCGGCAGTGGACTCGGCGTCAACTCCGCCACATCATCGAACCCGGCGACGAACCAGCCCTCGATCTCCTCGGCGAACCGGCACCGCGGCGCGGGTGCCGTCGCGGGCAGCCGCCCGGCGACCCCGGCCTCCGCCCGATACACGGGCGCCAGCCCATCCTGCGCCTCGATCGCCTTCACGTCCGAATTCCCCTGGGATCGCTCTCTCAAAGCGTGGAGGGAGTTTTCTATTCGTCCCTGTCACGTGACAGACCAGAGCCGCCTCCGCAAAAAGTGTGGTGGCGGCGGAAGATGAACGGGTACTTCTGAGGCAGTTCCACGTCTTGACTCAACAAAGCGCGGCGATCGTGCGGGTGACCTACAATAGAGAGCGCGCGATCAGCAATCCGGCCGGTACGACCCAGAGTCACCCCTCAACCGCGGTCACGATACGAAGATCGTGAGCGGAATGCATTCCCGAGGGGTCGCAAATGCTGGACGAGGTAGTCCAGGAGACGCCGAGCCTGTGACATCACAAGTCAGACATGCCCTCGGCAGGGGACGAACTGGTTCACGTGGTCTGTCGATCCCCGCATCACTTCGCGTCTGAGCCGAGAACGGCGGGCCGGGGGGCCGCACGGCGCAGTAATGAGATTGCGGCCGCCCGGCACCTCTCCGGAAGAGGTCTGACGACTCTGGTACCCGAGCCCGTGGCCACCAACTGCTGCCGCTGTCGAACGTTCCGATACCGGCTGAACTCAACCCCCGAACTCTCGCAGCAAGGAGGCTCAGCATGGCTATTACGCGATGGAGGAACGTCGTTACCGGACCACTCGGAGACCGGATGGCGAAGTTCCTGGAGTCCTACCCGAACGCCGATGAGATCTACATCACCAGCGCAATGGACGGTGACCATGGCGCCGTTTCGCACCATTACGGCCTGACGTACCAGGATTCGCGGACGGCCGCCCTGGACATCGGTGCCGGAGGATACCCGGCGGGTTCGGTCAAGATGCGTAATTTCGCCAGGTGGCTCTACGACAACTACGCGGACTTCACCGTGGAGCTCATTCATTCGACGCCGTTCAGCGACGATGACGGGTTCTACGTCAAGAACCAAAGAAAGGATCCGGGCGGAGGCGTGTACGGCGGCCCGGGGGCGATCGGACACTTCGATCATATTCATTGGGCGACGTCAGCGGCCTTGATGACCACCATGGAGCAGCGGGTGGGCCAAACCGCCCCCGATCGAGTCCATCCCACCACGACCCAACCAGCGCCGCTGGGGACCGGCGTGGCCAATACGACTCCGGTCTGGGGATGGGATGCCTCGGACTACGATTGGGACCGCGGCCCCATGAATCTCGTCGCTGCCAAACGCGATGGCATCTCGTTTTTCGTCCACAAATCGACCGAAGGCAAGACCTGGCGCGCGGCGCACTTCCAGGAAGCGCTGGAAAGGGCACGAGGCGCGGAGATACCGGTGCTCGGCGCGTATCACTTCTTGTGGCCCAACAACATCGAGCAGCAGGTCGACTTCTGGATGGACTACGTCGATGAGAAGACACCATGGTGGAAAGAGGTGCCATGGATCTGGCAGATCGATGCCGAAAAGTCCGCACCGATGCCTCGCCCGCCGAACCCGGAGGAGATCCGCCAGGTCGTCGAGTTGCTGAAGGAGCGCACGACGCAGCAGAACGCCACCGGGTACGTGATCGCTTACGCGCCGAAGTGGCTCTACGACAATGAACTCACCGGAAATTACGACATCTGGAACAGCAACTACACCGGATCGGGCGCACCTCGTCCCTTCAAGGACCAATACCAAGGGGTGACCGACTTCCAGGCCGGCTGGAAACCGATGTCAGGCCGGAAGCCAACGATCTTGCAGTTCGCGTCGGACGCCGTGGTCGGCACTCAGCACACCTGCTGTGTCGATAAATTCGACGGCGATCTCCACCAACTCATCCGGAAGTGTGGACGCGAACCCGAGCAGGTCCGAACCCTCATCGACCCTGCGGAGATCCGCCGCATGCGGCCGGTCGAGGAGTATGCCCTCGCAAGCGCCGCCGGGCAGCCGGGCCTCGGCAACGGCACGATGTCTGCTCGCGAAGGACGGCAACAGGTCGAGGGGGCACCATCGGGACACTTCCCGGAGCCGCTCACCGCTGCCGAACAGCGTGAACTGCTCGACCTGACGCGTCAGCTGGCCGGGCAGAGCGGTACGACCAGTGGGCAGAAATAGGCAGCATGCCATGGGCGTAAGCGTGTGATCCCTGGGTTCGGTGCGCACCGAACCCAGGGATGCACGGTTTTCTGGTGTGACGCAGGATGCCTTCGTGGCCTAGGACTGTGGCGGCTTGACGACGCCGACGAGGGATCCTGCGTTCATGGCATAACTCTGGGTCTGCAGACGATCGCTGGAATTGCCTTCGATGGTGTTGATCCGGCCGGTTCTGGGGTCCACGGATTCCACGATTCCCACATGGTCCGGGGTTCCATCGCCCTCCCAGTCGAAGATGATCATGTCCCCTCTTTGGGCATTCGCTATATTCGCCGCCAACCCCATGTGCTGGGCGTCGTTCCAGATGGTGGGCACGTAGTTCGGGTTGGTCCAGTCGACGTTGTAACCGGCTTGATCCCACACCCAGGTGGAGAAGGCCGCGCACCATGCGTCGTTGATGTTGTACGGGGCCTTGTAGAGTTTGCCGTCCGCGCCGCGGAACATCGGGACATTGTTGCCGCCGGTTTCGGAAACACCGAGCGCCAGCTGCTCACGCGCCTTGGCGATAATATCGTCCCGGCTTCCGTTACCGGGCGCCCAGCTGGCACTACTCGCGGTCGGCGCCCACGGAGCCAGGTTCCTGGCATCCGGCGCGTTACCGTAGGGATTGCGAGGGAGTTCCGGCATCATTTCGTAGATATTCTTGGCGTCCCTTTGCATGCCGCTGTCCGCATCCTCGATCGTGTCGTGCACACGGTCCACGGCCTCCAGGATCAGGTTCAGCAACCGGACTTCCTCGGCGGCGGCCAGGTGCAGGCTGCCATCGGGCAACTGGGTCAGTGGATGCCCCCCGCTCAGCTCGGCTTTGAGCCCGTCCACGATCCCCATCACGTCCTGGAACGCCTTGTTCGATGTGTCGAAACTCGCGATGGCGCTTGCCTGGACACCGTTGTTCTGCGATCGCAGTTGCGTTGCCTTGTCCAGGATCAGGCCGTGTTTGTCGCCGTAATTGCCGGTCATCGCCGACGATTTCGGCTCGAGCTGCTGGGCACCGTCCTTGGTGAGTTCGCGGCCTTCCGCGCTGAGCAGATCGTGTTCCGCCAGCCAAGCGATCATGTCCTGTTGTCCGCCGTTCCAGCCGGACGCGAACAGGATGATCGAACGCTGCATATATTCTTCCGCCGCCTCGACGACCGCTGCGAGACCGGCACTGGCGTAATCGGGAGGGTCGAGATTGATCTCTATGTCTTGGAAGGTTGTCGTCATGCACGCCCTCCACCCGATGCGGCCCACACGGCCGGTCTCCGCACGCCGACAAACAGCATCCGTAACCTCACTCGCCCATGACCGCCGGACGCCGTGGCGGCATACTCGCTATGCACCACTGAGTATCGAATATTCCCAACGTTAGTAACTCGTAGCGCTCAGCCTGCCGTTCGAGCGGCCCACGGCACATAACTACAGCAGCGAACGGCACAGCCGTCAGGTTGATCGAAACGCCGCCACGGCATGTTCTGATCGGGGGTTCACGTACCGCGTGCCGAGCCGTTCAGGAGGCAGGTTCTCACTCGTCGAGATAATCCCGACCGCCGATGTACGTGGTGTGCCCCGGATCGGCCGGGCTGGTGGTGGCCAGGGCGACGGCGGTGGCGAACTCAGTGACCGTGGGAAGCGTGCCCTGGTCGCGGCGCGCGGTGACGGCGTCAGGGTTTCGGCGCTCCAGAAGCTGGACGATGATCGTCCCGTCGATCATGTCGCCGGAGACGACGTGCAAGGTGATGCCGCGGGCGGTGAGCTCGGGAATCATGGCGCGCAGGGCGTCCTCGCCCGCGCGTTTGCTCGCGGCGATGGGCTCGTAATCGGCGGGGACCGGCTTGCGGCCGTGGAAGTGTGCTTGATGGCTGGTGACGAAGACGATCCGGGAGCCGGATGGCATGTGCGGCCCGGCGAGTCGCACGAGACGTTCCTGCGCGTCGCGGTTGAGCGCCATCGCGTAGCCCGGCCCGGCGTGCAGTTCCAGACCGCCGGAAGCGTTGAGCACGAGCACATCCAAACGACCGAACTCCTCGGCGATTCCGGCGATCAGCGCACCGGCGGAATCCGCGTCGGCGATGTCGGCGCCCGCCGTCGACGCACTGCCGCCCACCTGCCGGATCGAGTCGGCCAGACGCTCGGCCCGCCGGGCCTTCTCCCGGTAGTTGATCACCACATGGTCGCCGCGCGCCGCGAGCACTTGCGCGGTCTCCGCGCCGATACCGCGGGACGCGCCCGTGATCAGGACGATTCGCCGTCCGGTCGTGTCGTCCACCGTCACCCTTTCGATCGCGCAGGAGAAGCCGAGGCTCATGCTTCTATTTCAGAACCACTATGCTGATTCTAAATGAGAAGCGCAAATGACCCCAAGCCGCCGCGCGGCCGGGACGACCCGGCGAACGCGCCGCTGCTGGCCACGATGGACCTCCTTGGCCAACGCTGGATGCTGCGCATCCTGTGGGAACTGGAGCCCGACCGCCTCGGCTTCCTCGAACTGCGCCGCCGCATGGGCAACTGCTCGTCGAGCATGCTCTCGGTGCGGCTGCAACACCTGCAATCCGCAGGCTTGATCGCGAAGAACCCAGATAAGTCGTACGAACTGACCACCGCGGGCATCGAACTCGGCGCGGCACTGCACTCGGTCTGGGATTGGTCCCGCCGCTGGCGCATAACCCCGACCGCTCCGGAGGCGGACTGAACAACCCGCGCCGACAGGCCGAAGCTTCCGTTTGACCTTCGAGTTGGTTGAGACTCCATGATGGCCGGGTGGCGAGTTCGGAATCGGCAGGGTTGATCACGATCGGCGTGCTGGCGCGGGCAAGCGGGCTCACCGCGAGCGCGCTGCGGTTCTACGACGACTGCGGGCTGCTCGTCCCGGCCCGGGTCGACCCGCTGACCGGATACCGCTATTACACCGACGCGCAGTGCCGGCGGGCGACGCTCATCCGGCAGCTTCGCGCGATCGACCTGCCGCTCGAGATGATCGCGAAGGTCCTCTCCGGCGATGCCGGACGGGCGCGGGACCTGCTCGACCGTCACGTGGACGAACTCGCGCGGCGGGCGAGCGAGGCCTCCCGCGTCGCCATGATGGTCAAGCGGTCGCTCGGGCCGCACGTGGCGGTCTCCGCGGCGGCCTTGGCCCAGGCGCTCGAGCAGGTTCGCGCAGCCGCTGCAGGCACTCGCGAGATCCCGGT
Source organism: Nocardia sp. NPDC051787 (assembly GCF_040681325.1). Lineage (NCBI taxonomy): Bacteria > Bacillati > Actinomycetota > Actinomycetes > Mycobacteriales > Nocardiaceae > Nocardia > Nocardia sp. NPDC051787. Next base: position 25,036 of record NZ_JBFAYO010000008.1, on the reverse strand, counting down.
GCTGGCGGGTCTTCTGCTGGAAGCGAGCGGAAACGCGCTGACTCTCACGGCAACCGATCGCTACCGCCTCTCCACCCGAACCGTAGTGGTGAACAGGCAGCACGGCGGCGACTGGTCCCGAGTGCTCGACCCGGACGGGCTCGGCGCGATCACCGCCTGGTTGCGCACCGTGGAACAGGTCGTCGCCACACCGACCGGGGACGGCTTGGTCCTGGCCGGGGACGGCGCCGAGCATCGGTCCGCCGTCATCGATGAGCCCTTCCCGGATCACCGCGTCGTACTGTCCGGGCTGGGACCGGCCCGCACCAGGGTGATCACCGCCCGCGGCCGCCTGCTTTCCCTACTCGAAACGGCCACTACCACAGTGCGATTCGTCATCGACTCCACCGGTGTCCAGGTGTCACGCGGCGACGCGGCGCACCGTCTTCCCGCCACCGTCACAGGTTCGGCGATCACCCTGTCGTTCGACCCCGCGACCCTGCTGCCCGCCGTGCACACCGCGCTCGGCCCCGACCTCATGCTCGATATCACCGGTCCCGATCAGCCGGTGGTTCTGCGATCCGCCACGGACGGCGACCTCACCACGCTGGCCATGCCCACCCGGCCCGCCGACCAGGACGACGCGTGCCGACGCCCCTGAGACCAGTCGAGTCCATCCGAAGGAGCCATTTATGACCACCCCGGACCAGACCATGACCACCATCACCGACGCGGTCGCGCTCGGTCGCCACGGCCGTCCGGATGACGCGCGCGACGCTCTGCTCGCCCTCTGGTCCTCGCTCGGGCCGCAGGGCGACGCGCTGCATCGCTGTACGCTCGCGCACTATCTGGCCGACCTGTACGACGATGCCGCCGAGGCGCTCACTTGGGACATCCGGGCACTGGACGCCGCCGACCGTCTCTCGGACGATCGCGCCCAGAGCTATGACGCATCACTGCGGGTGGCGGGCTTCTACCCGTCGCTGCATCTCAACCTCGCCGACGATTACCGCAGGCTCGGCTCGTTCGCGGCCGCGCAGCGCGAGATCGACGCCGCCCGCGCCCATCTGCACACCCTCGCCGACGACGGCTACGGCGCCACCATTCGCACTGCGGTGCGGGAGGTCGAAGCGGCCATTCGGGAGCGGCGCACCGAACGCCGGGCGTCGGCACCGACCGGAGGCCGATAACGCAGCAGCGGCCCGCGCCGGATGACGCGGGCCGCTGCTACGGGGATCTACTTCAAGCGGAGCTTGCCGAACAGACCGTCCTTCTCATCGTCGGGTCCAGCGGTGAAGTACAGCGAGTCGGCGTCGCCGAGGCTCTCGCCGTTACCGAACATCAGCGCCCACAGACCTTCGATCGCCACCGGCTTGCCGTCGGCGTCGCGCAGGTAATCGGCGAACTCGCCGGTGGCGTCGTCGTAGGCGAGCACGTGTCCGGCGCCCCCGAAGTTGCCGACCAGCAGCTTGCCGCTGAGCGGGCCGAAACCCTCCGGCGCGACGGTCACCGCCCACGGCGCGTTCAGGCGCTTGCCGTCGTCGAGGATGCGCACCAGCTTGCCGTCGGCGTCGAACTCGGCGAGCTTGCCCTTGTCCGGTTTGCCGCCCGCCGCCTGCTCCTGATCCTTGTCCAGCGAGTCCTCTTCGCCGGCATCGAACTCGGTCGCCTCCGCGTGGTTCGGCTTTGTGGTGGCGTAGGCGACGAAAACGCGGTTGCCGATCGTCGAAACGTTGAACGGCGCGGGGTCGCCCGGCTTGGCCTTCCTCCCCTGCTCCGGCGCGGCCGGGTCGATCGCGTCACCGGTGGCGAACGGGTTGGCGAAGCCGGTGGTGGGAATCAGCTGCCAGTTCTTGTCGAACGTCCGGACTTGCGGGTCGGCGCCGAAATCGGCGGCGAGCAGCTTGTCCCCCGCTGGCGTCAGCGCGATCCCGAAGAACTGCATGCCCTGCGGCTGGCCGTCGAAGACCAGGTTGGCCGGGCCGTCGTGCCGCACGATCAGGCCCTCGAAGCCCTGCTCGGTCCACGCCGAGATCTTGCCCGAGTCGGTGGCGAAGATGAACCGCGCCGAGCCGTTCAGCGGACCGCCTTCCGCCTCGACCGGCTGGTCGCGCACGACGAACAGATCGGAGGTGATCGGCGCCGGGTTGAACACGACGCCGGTGGTTTTGCCCACGCTGTTGTCCGAGGTGTCGGCATCGGCGCCGGGAATGGTGACGATCTTCAGCCCGTCCTGGAAGAGCTTCTGCACCTTCTCGTCCGACGACTCGGTGACGTCACCGACGAACTGGAACGACTTGCCGCCCGCGCCGACCCAGAAGTGCCCGCCCGCACCCTTGGGCCGGTCGGCCAGACCCCACGCGTTCACCAGCTCGGGGAAGGTGAACTGCGCCTTGTACTCCGCGTCGTTGGCGGCGAGATTGGTCTGGACGTACATGTTGCCGTCGAGAGCCGGCACCTCGTCGGACTTCGAGTCCGAGCAGGCGGCCGCGACGAGCAGCACGGCGCCCAGCGCCGACGCGCGCAGCAGACCGCTTCTGCCCCGCAACCGGGGCGCACCGCCGCACCGCGCCTCATTCCAACGTTTCAACTTTCTTATTTCCTTTCCGGCAACACGCCACCTGGCGCTAAGGTGAACCTAACCTTAACGCGGGCCAATTTCAGGAGTAGCGGAACGGCGCGCGAAGCACGGGTTTAGGCTGTCGGCCGTGGTCGAACCCCAGCCCTCCATTGCTCCGCATCCCGATATCGCCCCACTCGCTCCACTGCTCGGCACTTGGCGCGGCGATGGCCAGGGCGAATACCCGACCATCCAGCCCTTCGGCTACGTCGAGGAAATCCGGTTCGGCCACCTCGGCCGCCCCTTCCTCACCTACCGGCAGAAGACCCGCGCCACCGACGACGGCAGGCCGCTGCACGCCGAAACCGGCTATCTGCGCTGCCCGCGTCCCGACCGCGTCGAACTGATCCTCGCCCATCCCACCGGGATCACCGAAATCTGCGAGGGCGCACTCACCATCGAGGACGGCACCCTGCGCCTCGAATTGGACTCCACCGGCATCGGCCGCAGCAGCACCGCCAAACTGGTGACCGCCCTCGGCCGCTCCATCCGCCTCTCCGGCGACACCATCGACTACACCGTGCGCATGGCGGCGGTCGGCGAGCCACTACAGCACCACCTCGCCGCCACCTTGCGCCGGGAATGAGCGCCAAGGGCTGGCGCGCCAGTCGATGCGCCAGCTTATGACCACAACCGCGACGACACGCTCAGCGGCTGGTGCGCGCAGGCCGGGAAGCCGCAGGCACTCTTCCGAGAGGCAATCGAAGGAGACCTGCGGCCTCGATCAGAAGGCATTGGGCAAGCGGCGGCGGCCGATGCTGAGTTCGGTGGCGAGGTCCTCGTAGGCGAGGGCCAATTCGGCTAGGCGCTCCCAGGCGAACCAGAGGTCCCATTCCGCGTCGGCGGCCAGGGCCGCGTATGCGGTGGCGCTGAGGTGGGCCAGGCGGTCGATCACCGCACCCAGGGATTCGGTGTGGAGGTAGGCGCCGCCCCGGGCGGAGGGCAAGCGCCGCTCGGCCCAGCGGTCGATGTCACGGACCAGGCGGGCGCGGGACTCATCGATATCGGAGACGGCACCCTGGTTCGCGTCGAGTCGGCGGACGTGCAGGTCGGCCAGTGCGCGGGCGCGCAGCAGCACCGGGTGATCCGGCGGCGGCTCACCCGCCCGGCAGGCTTGCAGCAGTTGACTTCTCGTCGGCAGGACATCGTTCACCACCGAGCCTCGCTCCGGCTCGGCTGCGGTGGGCGCGACGGCGCACGGTGTTCCGGGTTCACTCGTTGACGCGTGCTCACGGCCGCACCTCCCCACTCGGGTCCGCCGTGCGTGGTCGCGCGCTGTCTTCTCGGATCACTCGTTGACGCTCGCTGATGATGCTCCGGCCCGCGCAGCTCAGCACGCGGTCCACGATCACCGCAGCGGAGGGGCGGAAAGTGTCGCGGGGTGCAACCACCCAGCGGCGAAATCCGCCGTTTGCGTCGGCGGGGGACGGTAGCGCTATTTCGCCGCCGAATGGCACGACCGAGACGTCGAGCCGGAAGAGAGCCGCGAACAGTCGCGTGTCGTCGGGAAGGTCGGGACGGCACAGGAATGTCCAGCGACGCGAACGGATATGCGCGATAACCGGACCCAGCGAGTGACCTCGGAAAAGCATGTCCTCTCGCACCCACTGCCCCAGCCGGTCGGGCATCGTGATTCCGCCGACCACACCCGCCTTCACGACGATCCGCCCGATCTCCGGGTGTATCCCTGCGGGCAGGCCGCAGGTACGGCGGTAAAACGCGCAGCGGGACGCTGGTGTATCCGCGAATGCCGCATGGTTCATTCGCCAGCCTCGATTCAATTGGTCCGATAAGAGCAAATGCCCGATCGCTGGACCTGGAACCGTTGTCGCGGTTAAGGTTTCAGCACTTCTTCGATTCGGACCGGGCGCGTTCAGTAGAGCACCGGATATTGCAGGGCGGGAACGTAATCAGTTGTGGAATCGGGCGGAGACCGCCCAGGTTCCACGGTCCCCCGCCAAAAGGTTCCAGTTAGCAACCTGGCCAGTAGTTTGGCTACGAAAGGAATTCGTTATGACTTCAACCGGATCCAGCCTCGCTCGTCGTATGCTGGGCCGACAGCTGCGGGCGCTGCGGATCAACTCGGGCGTCAGCGCGGAGTACGCCCGCGACGCGATCAACGTGAGCAAACAAACCCTGTGGCGGATGGAGACCGGGCAGCAGGTCCGGCTGAATCCGCTGTTCATCGAGCGGTTGTGCAAAATCTACGGCGCATCTGCGACACGGACCGCCATCCTGCTCGAGCTGACCGAGGAGACCACGCGCACCGGATGGTGGCATGCGTTCGGCGACGCCATTCACAAAGAGTTCAGCCTCTATGTCGAGTTGGAGACGGTGGCGAAGCGGCTCGTCTCCTACCAGACGACTCTCCTTCCCGGACTCCTGCAAACCGACCAGTACCGGCGTGCCTTGATCTGGACCAGCTTCCCGGCGATGCCCGGACCGGAAGTCGAACGAATGATCGAGATCTTCAGGCGGCGAAAGGCTCGCTTGGACAACGATGAGGACCCCGTACTGCTGGAGGCCGTCATTGATGAATCCGCGCTGCGCCGTGCGATCGGCGGCCCCGCGGTCATGGAACAGCAGCTCGCACACCTGGCGAGAGTCAGTGAACAACCGAATGTTTCGGTGCGCGTGGTTCCGCTCTCGGCGCAGGCCTACGCGGGACTGAGCGTCGGTCCATTCGTCATGTTCGACTTCCCGAAGCACCCGATCGCCCATCTGACCGAACCCCCGGTCGTCTACATACAGGGCTTCACCGGAAACCTGTATCTTGAGAAGCCTGAGGAAATCCGGCTGTACCGCCAGGCGTACGCCGACCTCCAGCGATCGACACTGGACCAGGAGCGAAGCCGATCCCTCATCCTCGAGATCGCGAAGGAGTACGGCAAGTGAACCCCAGCCTATCCAATGCCATCTGGTTCAAGAGCAGCTACAGCAGCGCACAGATGGACTGCGTGGAAGTCGCGTTCCTGCGCGAAGGCTTCGTGGGTGTCCGCGACTCGAAGAACCGCACCGGACCAGCCCTTGTGTTCACGCCGGGCGAGTGGGACTCGTTCACTGCCCACATAGCCAGCGGCGAACTCGACCGGCCACAGCCCTAAAGCCCTCGCCGACAGTCCCGGCCCCTCCCTCGCCGGAGGTGCCGGGGCACTCACTTGAACTTGCGGCTCCAGGACGGCCGATGCATATGCGGTCGCTTGCACCCACGGAAACCCCCCGGTAGCGTCAACATTCGGTGAGGGGGCGGAGGAGCCGGTCCGGCCCCGAAGAGGCCAGGAACAACACACCGGTGTACGAGGGGAACCCATGACATCAGGGCGGAATTCGCGGCGACTGACCATCCTCGCCGTCGGTGCCGCACTCGTGCTGGCAGGCTGCGACTCCCCGACCAACGGCGATGCCGCGCCTACCGGAGGTCCCTCCACAACACCGAGCTCGGCACCCGACGTACCCACCGGCTACGACCCGTGCACCGACATTCCACAGAGCTTGCTCGATGCGGAGAGACTGCGCAGCAAGGACAAAGACGATTCCGATGCATCGGGGGTAAAGTGGCGCGGCTGCGTATGGAACCAACCCGATGGATACTCGCCAGCCATCCGCACGACGAACCTCACCGTCGACATGGTGCGAGACAAGAAGTTCGCAGACACCCGCGAGTACATCGTCAACGGTCGCCGAGCGATCTCTACCCGGCAGGTCGATGAGCATCCGGATGCTGTTTGCACGATCAACGTAGAGATGAAGGGCGGCAGCCTCGAGTTCTTCCTGAGCAATCCACCGTCGCGCAAGAACACCGGAAGCCTGGATACGTGCGAACTCGCACGAACTTTGGCCGAGAAGGTCGTCCCGACAATGCCTGCCAATGTTTGAAATACGCTGATAGCGATCGGACTCACAGGGAGGGAGTAGCACATGGGTGATGACCAGGCGCAAGCGCCTCGGCCGATGGCGAACGTCCTGAATGCGGCACGGGAGGGACAGTTGGGTATCCAGATGTCGCCAGAGGACTTCATATATGTCGACCGAGACTGCGAATATTTCAAGGACGCCATCCAAACGATCCAGGCGTCGATGGACCGGGTGTCACAGCAGACGCACTGGGGCCTGGGCGAAGGCGATGACAAAATGGTTTCGGCACGGACCCTGGTCGACAGATTCAAAAGGAAGGCCCGAGGGGCCGATGACGGCAACAGCGTCTACGAGATCATGGAGAACCACTTCCGAATCGTAGAAGACATCCAAGAGGTGCACCGGATTGTCCGCGATCGAATCATGCAGGCCGACAGCAACTTCGCTGCCGAGTTCAACCGATTGAACACCACGCTTCCGGAACGCCCACCCGTCCAACGCTCGGCCGGACCGGCTCTGCTCCCGGACGGAACAGGCAGATGAGCGGCTACGAGAACCCACGCATCCCGAACGGCGGCGAGCACCCCGACAGCTGGGAGCATCCCCGGATCAACGAGGCGTTCAAACCGCTCGATAGCGGCGATGCGATCAGGCAAGCTGAGAAGTACTGGCAGGTTCGCAACGAATGGGAGCAGGGCGTGGAAACCTTCGCTCGCTCCATCCAGACCTCGATCGCCCAAGCCTGGTCGGGTCCGGCCGCGGAGCAGTCGAAGAACGCGATCGCCAAGTACACCAGCGAAGCGCAGAACCTCACCAACTCACTGGAGGAGCTGTACTGCCGCGTGCGCGACGCCGCGACCGCGATCGAGAATACGAAGAAGGCGCTTCCGGACACCGTCCACTACCCCTGGACCGAGCGGATCTTCCACCCGAGCCGCTGGAGTCTGTCGGGCGAACAATCCGAGGCCGAGCAGGCCGCGCGGGCGGCGATGAAGCAGTTCTACGTGCAGCCGTTCAGCGATATGGACGGCAAGATCCCGGTGCTGCCCACGCCGGTCGGCCCGACCGCGCCGGTGGACATTCCGGCTCCCCCGCCTGGCGGATACCAGAGCAGCGACAACGGCGGTCCCAGCTCGGCCAGCCCGGGCAATGATCCCGGCACCACCGACTCCGGTGTCCCCGGTGACAAGGACGGCGACGGCAAGCCCGATGAACCGGGCGCCCAGGAGCAGAAGCCTGCCGACCAGTCGTCGCAGGAGCAGTCGTCCGACACGACACCGGCCAACACGTCGACCACACCCGCTGGCGTGGATCCCACGGCGACGAACCCGACGACGACGGACCCCACCAAAACCGTGCCGACCGGTATCGGAACTCCGCACGGCCCAGGCACACCCGGCATGCCGGGAACCCCTGGCACGCCGAACCAGCCGCAACCCGGCCGCAGCATCCCGGGCACGCCGGGAACGCCGGCCCCCTCAGCGAAGCCCGCGGTCGCCGCGGCGGCCGCAGGTACACGCGGAACGGCGGGGCTCCCCGGCATGATGGCTCCCGGCGCGCGCGGCGGCGGCAAGGACGACGAGTCCGAGCACAAGACACCGGACTACCTGATCAATCAGGACAACACCGACGAATTGCTCGGCGAGGCCGCGAAGACGCTGCCCGGCGGCGTCATCGGCCAGATCCCGGACTGAGCGTGCCGCCTCTGCCGGACGAAAGCCTTCGACCGCCTCGATAATCCGGGTACGCGTTACCCTCGGTGGTGCTCGCGGGCGTTAGGGGTGGCTCGGACCCGATCGCGTCGGGACTCGGGCCTGCGCTTTCACCGGCAGTGTGTACGAGGCAGTCCGGAGTGACCGCATCCCACCTTTCGACACGGCACACGCCCCGCATGCGGGAACGGGGCGTGTGCGCATGACAGCGGGTCGCCCCGGTGCGGCCGGATTGGACCATCACATGGCTGAATGGACTTGGGAACCGGACGATTTCGCCGCTCTCTGGTACGGCGACGCCCACGACCGCATCCCCAGCCCATTGCGCTACACCAGCCGCTTCGCGTTTCGCGACGAGTTCGACGCCCACCGCACCGCCGTCCGGGAGCGCTACTCCGCCGACGAACTCGACGAGGTCAACGCCGCCCTGCACACCCTGGGCACGTCTGAGCTCCGCATCGAAATCCTCGGCGGCACGTGCAAGCACAAGAACAGCACCGGCCGCGACGACCTGCGCGAGTACCGGATCCTCGGCGCCCGCACCGATTACCACGCCGTCGTCCTCAGCCAGGCAGGCAACCGGCACGAGCACAGCCCCATTCGCGTGCGCATGTTCCCCGCCGACCAACTCCCCACTCGCCTGGTGAACGCGATCCCCGCCTGCAAGCCCGGCACCGAGCGCCCCGCCACCTTCCACCCCGACGACCTGACCCCGCGCCGTGACACCTACCTCCAGGACAACGCCCGCAACACCCCGCGCGAGCAATACCGGCGCCTCCTCGGCCGCCCAGTCGACGGCGGCGCCACCGCCGTCCTCCTCACCGCACCCCTGCACACCCACGCGAAGCCCGCCAAAGTCCTCCAGTGGCACGACATCTCCAACGACGGCCGCTACACCGAACACCGCACCCACCACATCACCGTCCGCCCCACCACCCCCAGCGACCTCACCACCCACTTCACAACCTGGATCGACCAAGCCCTCCACCACCTCGAGTCCACCCGCCCCGAAACCTGGTAACCAGCCCAACGGAACCAAATCCGCCGCGCCACGTGCAATCAGTGATGACCCGAGACTATTCGGATTCATTCACTGGACCTACTTCTTGGCGCGGATTGTCCAGATAGCCATCTCGGCTTCACGGGACGGAGTTCCATCCCAGGGATGGTTTTGGAAGTTGTCATCGCTCAGAAAGGACTCGTACTTCAGCTCAGACCCCTCCCAAGCACCCCAGTTGGTGACTCGCACAGACGAGATCCGCTGCGCGATTTGACTAGTTTTAAGCATATGAGCAATGTCGGTCGCCACGGATCGTAGATCATCGGGCCCCTTTGAGGCCGGCACGGCGAGGTCTACATAGACCGTTATCTTCCCTGACTGGCCGGTCACATCTATAGTGTCAACGGCAAAAAAACAGGTGCCAGGCGGAAGCTTCATTTCAATTTCCGCCGCCAACTGCTTTTCCTCCGAATTAGCAGACGGCGAGGAAGGAACTTTGACGCAGTTTTCGGGCGCCGCCGTGATCGTGGTTGGCAAACTTGGTTTCCCGACGGAATCGGGCGAACTTTCCGAACTGCAACCTATCAGCGCGGAGGAAGCGGCTACAATCGCAGCAAGAGCGCATGTTCTCAGCGAACGGAATCTGGTGGATCCAGAATAAGACCGGGTTGCCGATGGCACAGCCGGTGTCGCGAGATCTTCTAGGGGCACTTCAGCGCCTCCTTCCTTGCGTTGAGATCGACAAACAACAGTTGCCTCGTTCGCCGGAGAACTGAAGTTGGACATCTTGACACCCCCAACATCCCGTGACAATCATTTATCCTCACCATCCAGGTGCCAATCGTCGTCCTTACTGTCGTACTCGTTGGTGTTGGGGCTTGGCCACGCATCTTTACCCTGCGCGTTGACAGCCAATCCCACCGGGCTTTTGATCATATTCTGGAGTTCGTTCGATGCGATCCACACCTTCGTCTGAACTTCGGCAAAATTGGTTATTGCCTCGAAAATAAGTTCGACAGAGGCGACAATCGCGGCATTGAGGTCGTTCACGGTCCAGACCACAGCAGCGCCCCCGGTCCCGATCGACTCCGCCAAGAAGACGCCGACTTCGCCAATTATCGTCGCCAGCTTATCAATAATTGCCTTATAAAATATCCGTCCTTCCTCCGCTATTGTCAGAAGTTTCTCGTGGACCTTGTCACACAGATCCTTGACTGTGGTCATGGCCGTCGCCTGGTAGGTCTTCGATTCCTTGTAGGACTTATAGGCACTTCCGTCCCAATTGCCCTCCAAGTTATACTCTTCCCTATTTTGAATACCGTAGGCATTGCCGACGAGGGCGCCCACCTGCTGCCATTTGGACGCGTAATCTACGAACAACCACGGGGCGAACATCCCTTCCACAGCCTCCCCGATCTTCGAAGTAACTTCCTTCAGATTGTCTTGTATCTCGTCCCTTACGTGGGAGAGCGCAAGATAGGACGCCAGAGATATAATCTTTAGTTTGTCGTATCCTTCATTTACTTTGGAAGGAAGCCCTTTTAGCTCCTCCACTTTCTGCGAGAATTCGTCGCGGAGGGTGGCCAGGTTCTCTTGCGTCAACTCCGGAAAGTCGCTCATTTAAATCGAAAAGTCCATCTCTCCCGCGAGCTTGTGCATGCCCTGCTCCTGCTCAGTTTGCTGCGCATCGAAGCTGACGACGGCGGCGTGCAGAGCATTTCCGATCTGCTCAGTCGCAGGCACCGCTTCATTGAGGCGTTCTTGAATGTAAATAGCGGCCTTGTTATATGCATTCCATGCCCCAATAAAAAGAGGCCCGAACTGAACTGCCGTATACTTGAGCTCTTCGATCGACTGCGCTGATTGCCTCAGCTTCGGGGCCACCTCTGTGAGCCAAGCCCTGGATACATTTTCGAGCTCTCCGAGTTCTACTTTCAAGTCGCGCGCCATCAGAACACATTCCCCAATAGTATTTTTTCGTGGCGATTCAGGCGAGCCGCCAGTTCCCGATTCGACTCTTGATCAAGATAGATATCCCGCACGACCTCAGTTTTCTTTGCGCGAACCCGATTGCAGCATTCAACAATATCCTGTGCGATATAATTCGAATCTATGGTCATAGCCCAGCTCGGGTCGATCGTGAGCGAAACGAGTTTCGACCGTGTCGCAGTGACAACTATCCCCGGCTCGTCGTACTCGTTATACCCCGGGCCGTAGACGGTGTACGTTTCCAGATGAAATAGCTGGTGGTATAGATCTCGAAACTCGTCATAAGTGCGAGTCCGCAGGAGGAGCGGTGCGACATCCCGCAGAGTCGGCAATGTTGCAGGTGGTATGCTACCCGACTCGGCGATGCGGATCGCCGTTTCGAAAACCGAATATCGATAGGCATCCATGATCGACTTCCCATACTGTGATGGGTCGAACGCATCTTTCCACGTACGACTCAGCTTGATAGCCGTAGGTAGCCGGTCGAGCCTCAACTCGACTTCCACAAGCGATGATTTTTGGTACGGGTTCGAGGCGACTTCGTGGGTGTGTTCACTTCTATCCGGGTAGTCATCCGTGGAGCGTCGTGCAGATTTCGACGGACCGGGGGTCATCTCAGGACCCGGCGGAGGGACAGCAGGATCACGAGTAGAGCCTGCAGGAAAGGTATCGCGTCTCCTGTCGAGCGGCTCATCAACCCCAAACTCGTCGTCTGGATCGTCATAGTGGTTGTAGTACCCTTGGACTGCCATTACTGCACCTCATAGAGACCGCTGGCCGATGATGCGGACTGCATTCTCTGGATTGAAATCAGCATCGAAACCCTACTCACGTAAAGTAACGCCGCCGCGGCGGTAGTACCCCTTCTCGCCAGATGTCGCTTTCGCGTCGTCAATGAATCAAGCTCCAATACCATACTTCTTTCCGATATGTTTGATACGCTGGCCAATGCGGCATCGAAGGTTATGAATCGCGATGGATCGAACGACTAGTGCCGACCTCTTCATAGCGACTGTGGTGAACAGCCGTGGCTAATCCAATGCCCGTACGCGGAATTTGTGTGCCGTGGTCGCCTCCCCCCATGTGTATGCCGCGGATGCGGGCTACACGTTCGCCGGGTAACTCCCTTGCCCGGCCTGCGGGACAGGCTACAACCACGTGGGGAGTGGCACAACGTGGGCTGGTGTGCGAACCCGCGTTCCGTCCTAGGAGGCGTAATCGTATGTCCACGGCCAAGGCTCCGCGCGCGTGAACCCCGCCGCGATGCACGTCATCGTTCCGTCGACGTCCCCCACACCGACGCATCCCACCTACCGCAACCTGGTCTGGCGAGTGCTGTTGCAGTACTCCGCCGGAGATCCTGCAAGCCTTCGGGGTAGTTCACGTTCATGCCTGCTGAGGTGGGGTTCGACGGCGAAGCATTGCGTAGTGAACGCACCACGCCTCGACCTGACGGTTGAAGATGGTCACCAGTTCCCAGCCGAAATGCTCGTCCAAATACTCGATACACGCTGTCAGAGCCGACACGGTGCCCTGATAGTCGGCCTGGAGCAGGGGCGCCGGGCTCCAGCCGATCTGCCCCTGCTGCTGCGAGTAGATGACGAGGTACTTGCGCTGGTAGGTGCGCATGTCGACAGTGCCATCCAAAATGACCTTGACGTCGAAAACCGGGCCCGCACCGGCCGGGAGCAGTTGAGGCTGACCCTTCACCCTCCGACTACTACCCGAGCAGGCCACTGGGTACAACTCTCGCGCAGATCGGTATGAGAATCCCGGTCTCGTGTCCCACGCTGTGGCCGCGCACCAGCCAGACTCAGCGAATCAGCCGCTATCTCACATCATCACGAAGTATGGCCGCGGACGCCAGCCACTTGTGACCCTGCCTCCGATCCGGAGGCGTTCAGCGAATCCGGTCCCGATACAGAATGATCCAACGTGCCAGCGGAAGACTGCCGACGAACAGCCGAACCGGTTGTGGTGAGGTAAGGTTCCCGATCGAAGAAGGGGGATTTCAATGGGGTATCCATATGGTGGCGTTGGCGGCGAGGTGTCACCGACGGGGTTGGGCCGCCCAGTACCCGAACCGAGCGGAGCCACCGCAATCGGCGCGGCTGTGCTATCGCTGGGTATCGGACTGATCTGTGTACTCGGAACCTTTTCCGGGGCCATATACGCGTTTGACAACCGAGAGTATCTGTCGGGCGGTGCGATCCGGTCGATCGGTTTGGTCGGGGCCGCGGCGATCCTCTGGTCACTCGGCGCGATCCTGTTGTTCTGTCGCACCACAGCCGGTCGGGTACTGGTGATCATTGATTCCGTGCTCGGACTTACCTATGTCCTCGCCGCCGTCATACGCTCGGAAGACCCGATTTTGCTAACGATGGCGGTCCCCGTGCTGCCCATTCTGGTTCTTGCTGCCTTGAAGTCGACCGGCCGCTGGATCGCCGCCGAGCCGCGCCGCTACTGACCGGAGGCCGCACGATGAACTGCTGCTGACGACTCATCGACGGACCCCTGACGCTGTCGCGCGCGTTCGGGGCAAACTCGGGTCTTCGGTTGGGCCGCGAAAGATGAGGCCGCAGAGGAGCTGTCGGTGCCGAGCGCAGAGGTCGTCGGCTTCGAGGGGTTCGGCCGTTGGTTCACCATGATCGGCCCAATGCTTACGCAGTACCTCGTGTAGCACGGCGCGGCAGCACCCGCACAGCCGGAGACGTGGCCGCGAACAGCGCACCAAGCGCTAGAAGCGCCTTCCTCCTAGCTGCTTCCCCAACTCATGCCGGTCCATACGCAGTGTTCGTTCGGCGCTGTCCATGAGGCGCTTCTCATGGGGTGAGGCATCTTGGGGCGGCGACTCGTGCGCCTGCCATCCGGCACGCCCGGAGTCTTGCCGCGACGCGCAAGCCGAAGTCGTACTCGCGAGAACCCTGCTGTAGCAACGTTCTACAGGACCATCCCGAAACTCGGATACCCGCCCGTACCGTCAACACCTGGCAACAATCCGGAAAACGGACAAAAACGGATGCTGGGATGCGTTGCCTAAGTGCAGGTCCCAGGGGGTTAATGGAGGTATGTAACCGGGCCACTACCAGAGTCGGGCACCCCCCGGTATAGAGGAATCAGCAAACTAGGAGGCAGCGCATGCCTACTTTCCTCTCCCCGTCCTCGGGGCAGCAGTCGCGGGGTCCCCGTGTCACGGTAACTCGCCACTACTCCCCGGTGCACGCAGACGAACGGCGCCATGAACCCCCCTATTCCACATACGGGTTCGACTAAGGTCCCCTGTTCGTCGCGGATCCGACGTCACCGACGCACCGTGCTGAACAACCCCAGCCGGAAGCAGCGGGGCGAGGCGCAGGGACTACCGACCGGACGCGTTGTACCGGCGCGAGGGCAGGAACCCCTGCTGTATACGCAGTGATCCGCAAACCGCTGAAACCCAGCGGGCACGAGAGTGGCAGCCTCGGCTGCCCTACTCCGGCGAAATCCGCTGGGATACGGGCCATCCAGAACTCCGGCAAAACGGGCTCGTGTATCGGGACACGACCCAGCCGTCGAACACCGATGAGCTTCCGCACAACCCACACGACCCACACAAAAGAGAAAGGGAAACCAATGAACACAATACTCACCGCCCTGCGTAGCGAGCCCGTTCGCGCCCTGCTGTACCCGCTGCTGGTAGCGCTCATCGGGTACGGGGTCACCAAGGGGGTCGTCTCGGCCGACGCGTCCGGATTCATCCTCGCCGTTGTCGCGGCGGCGCTGGGACTTCCAGCCGTCGAGTCGGCGCGCCACCGGGTGAGCCCAGCGCCGCCGCGCAGTGGTGAACCCGCATGAGGACCCCGAAGACGACCACACGCCACGATCCCTTCGAAGTGGTCCTGTGCGCTGTCTTCGGGGCCTCCGCCCTATTGCAGGCCGTTTACGGTCCGCCACCGGGTTCCGCTACCTCGAGCATGCCACCGGGATTCCGGGTGCTGTGGCTGGTCCTCATGTTGATCGGCTGCCTGGCGACGCTGGTCGGCGTGTTCGCCCGGCGCGTGTGGGGCTACCTGATCGAGCAGATCGGATTGGGGGCGCTCGGCTGGTCGCTGATGGCATTCGGCGGTCAGCTACTGGTGATGCAGTTCCAGCATCGAACTCTCGGTCCCGCCACGATTCTCGGCGGGCCGCTACCCATCGCGCTGGGTCTCGCGTTCCTGTGGAAGCGCCGGCAGGTGTTGCAGGACGTGCAGATCCTGCACGCGGTGAAGATGAAGGAGGAGCCATGACTATGGTCCAGCAGTCGCCGGTGTTCGCGGCGCTCGTGCTGATCGCCAGCTCCTCGGTGCTGTCGGCGATCGTGACGGCCTGGTTCAAGCGCGGCGACGTCGACGCCACCATGACCAAGACGAAGGCCGACGCCGCGAAGGTGCTGAGCGACCTAGCCATTTCGCAGACGCAACTGATGTCCGAGCAAATGGGCGAGTTCCGTATGGCGCTGCGAGTGCACCGGGAATGGGATCGGAAGATGGTGACGCGGGCGCGGCAGGCGGGCCTCGAATTCGACGACCCGCCCGAACTGTTCCTGTGACGACCATACTCCTGGACGGGCCACTGCCGAGGCGGTTTCCGCGGGATTGCCGAACGCTCATGGCAGCCCCCGGTTTCCGCGTCCGATACCGGCGGCCCTTGCCGGGCGGCGACCGGTGGCCTGGCGAAAACGCCGCTGCCGCAAGGCCTGCGGCGCTGGTCACGGGCGACACACGGCCAATCCGAAAACGGACCAAAACGGATTCGAGACTCGTTGCCCAGGTGCTGGTTCAGGAGTGTTAATGGAAAGTAGCCGGGCCATTGAGCGAGTCGGGCACCCCCCGGTGCAGAAGAACGATCACCCCAGCAACGAGGAGGCAGCAGCATGCCTACCATCACTTCCATCTCCCCAACATCGGGGCCCGCCAATACGACTGTGACGATCACCGGTACCGGGTTCGTCCCGATTGTCACAAGCGTGAAGTTCGGCAATGTGGCGACCACTTTCACGGTGGACTCGCCCACGCAGATCACGGCGATCGCTCCTGCCAACTTGTCCGGGACGGTGTTGGTCACCGTTACCACCTCGACAACTGGCACCAGCAACGGGGTTCCCTTCACCTATGTCCCGGTTCCCGCGTTGAACAGCGTCTCCCCCAGCCAAGGGTCCACCGCGGGCGGCACGACAGTCACGCTCACCGGCTCGGGCCTGACCGGAGTCACCGCGGTCAATTTCGGTAGCACGCCCGCCACTTCGTTCACGGTCGACTCCGACACCCAGATCACCGCCGTATCCCCGCCCGGGAGCGGGATCGTGTCGATCACTGTCACCGGTCCGGGCGGCACCAGTAACCCGGTCACTTACGTCTACGTGGTGGTCCCGACCATCACTTCCATCTCGCCGACCGCGGGCCCCGCGGCGGGCGGCAACAGTGTCGTCATCACCGGCACCGGCTTCACCGGCCCCCTGACGGTACGGTTCGGTAACAACGCAACCATTTTCACCGTCAATTCGCCGACCCAGATCACGGCCATCGCGCCAGCCGGGTCCGGCACGGTACAAGTCACGGTCACCGGCTCGGGTGGAACCAGCAACGGCGTCTCCTACACCTACGCCGGAGTTCCCAGCCTGACCAGCGTCGCCCCCAATACCGGTCCCGCGACCGGCGGCACGACGGTCATCCTCACCGGAACGGGTCTGTCCACGGCCACCGCGGTCAATTTCGGTGCCACACCGGCGGCTTCGTTCACCGTCAACTCCGACACCCAGATCACGGCCGTCACACCAGCCGGGTCGGGAGCCGTGCAGGTCACCGTCACGACAGCCGGAGGAACCACCAACGGCGTCGGCTTCACCTACGTCGGCGCGCCCACACTGACCACAGCGGTGCCGAATACCGGGCCGGCGACCGGCGGGACAACAGTCGTCCTCACCGGTACAGGTCTGACGGGAACCACGGCGGTCAACTTCGGTGCCACACCGGCTACCTCGTTCATCGTCAACTCCGCCACCCAGATCACCGCCGTCGCACCGGCGGGAACCGGGACCGTGCAGATCACCGCCACCACCCCAGGTGGAACCAGCAATGGCGTCGCTTACAGCTACGTCGCGGCGCCCACTCTCACCACGGTGGTGCCGAATGCCGGGCCGGTAACCGGCGGGACAACGGTCGTCCTCACGGGCACGGGTCTGACCGGAGCCACCGCGGTCAACTTCGGTGCCACACCGGCAGCCTCGTTCACCGTCGACTCGGCTACCCAGATCACCGCCGTGGCACCGGCCGGGACGGGAACCGTGCAGGTCACCGTCACTACCACGGGCGGGACCAGCAACGGCGTCGCCTACACCTACGTCGCGGTGCCCACCCTCACCACAGTGGTTCCGAGTGTCGGGCCGGTGACCGGCGGGACGACGGTCGTCCTCACCGGTACAGGTCTGACGGGAACTACCGCGGTGAACTTCGGTGCCACACCGGCAACCTCGTTCACCGTCGACTCGGCTACCCAGATCACCGCCGTCGCACCGGCGGGAACCGGGACCGTGCAGGTCACCGCCACCACTCCGGGTGGAACTACCAACGGCGTCGCCTACACCTATGTCGCTTTGCCCACCATCACCACAGTGGTACCGAATGTGGGCTCGGTAACCGGCGGAACGACGGTCGTCATTACCGGCACAGGTCTGACCGGAGCCACCGCGGTCAACTTCGGTGCCACACCGGCAACCTCGTTCACCGTCAACTCCGACACGCAGATCACCGCTGTCGCACCGGCGGGCACGGGAACCGTGCAAGTCACGGTCACCACCGTCGGCGGAACCAGTAACGGCGTCGCCTTCACCTACATCGCGGTGCCCACCATCACCACAGTGGTACCGAATGTGGGCTCGGTAACCGGCGGAACGACGGTCGTCATCACCGGCACAGGTCTGACCGGAGCCACAGCGGTCAACTTCGGTGGCACACCGGCAGCCTCGTTCACCGTCGACTCCGCCACCCAGATCACCGCGGTCAGCCCAGCAGGCACGGGAACGGTGCAGGTCACCGTCACCACCGTAGGCGGAACCAGCAACGGCGTCGCCTACACCTACATCGCGGTGCCCACCCTCACCACAGTGGTTCCGAGTGTCGGACCGGTGACCGGCGGGACGACGGTCGTCCTCACCGGTACAGGTCTGACGGGAACTACCGCGGTGAACTTCGGTGCCACACCGGCAACCTCGTTCACCGTCGACTCGGCTACCCAGATCACCGCCGTCGCACCGGCCGGGACGGGAACCGTGCAGGTCACCGCTACCACCGTAGGCGGAACCAGCAACGGCGTCGCCTATACCTACATCGCGGTGCCGACTCTCACCACGCTGGTACCGAATTCCGGCGTGGCCGCGGGCGGAACCACGGTGGTCCTCACCGGTACGGGTCTGACGGGGGCTACGGCGGTCAACTTCGGTGCCACACCGGCCACCTCGTTCACCGTCAACTCCGATACGCAGGTCACGGCGGTCTCCCCGGCCGGGACCGGGACGGTGCAGGTCACCGCCACCACGGCGGGCGGTACCACCAACGGCCTCTCCTTCACCTACATTCCGGTACCCGCTGTCACGACGGTGGTCCCGAATGTGGGTCCGGCGACCGGTGGCACGACAGTAATCATCACCGGAACGGGTCTGACCGGAGCCACAGCGGTCAACTTCGGTGCCACACCGGCAACGTCGTTCACCGTCGACTCCGCCACTCAGATCACCGCTACAGCCCCGGCCGGGACCGGGACGGTGCAACTCACCGTCACCACCCCGGGCGGAACCAGTAGCGGCGTCGCCTACACCTACATTCCGGTACCCACCGTCACCACCATCGTTCCGAATGTAGGCCCAGCGGCAGGCGGCACGACGGTCGTTCTCACCGGCGCGGGTCTGACCGGAGCCACAGCGGTCAACTTCGGTGCCACACCGGCAACGTCGTTCACCGTCGACTCCGCCACTCAGATCACGGCCGTCACACCAGCCGGGACGGGAACCGTGCAAGCCACCGTCACCACCGCGGGCGGAACCAGTAGCGGCGTGGCCTTCACCTACATTCCGATACCCACCCTCACCACGGTGGTTCCGAATGTGGGCCCGGTAACAGGCGCGACGATTGTCGTCCTGACCGGGACGGCGCTGTCCACGACGTCTGCGGTGAACTTCGGTGCCACACCGGCGACCTCGTTCATCGTCGACTCCGACACGCAGATCACGGCTGTCGCCCCGGCGGGGACCGGAACTGTGCAAGTCACCGCCACCACGGCGGGTGGAACCACCAACGGCGTCGCCTACACCTACGTCGCGGTGCCCACTCTCGCCACGCTGGCTCCGAATCTGGGCTCGGTCACAGGTGGTACGACAGTCGTCCTGACCGGATCGGGACTGACCGGAGCCACAGCGGTCAACTTCGGTGCCACACCGGCAACCTCGTTCACCGTCGACTCCGCAACCCAGATCACGGCCGTCGCCCCAGCCGGGACCGGAACCGTGCTGGTCACCGCGACCACTGCGGGTGGAACCACCAACGGCGTCGCCTACACCTACGTCGCGGTGCCCACCCTGACCGCGGACGTTCCGAATGTGGGTTCGGAAGCGGGTGGTACGACGGTCGTCCTCACGGGCACGGGACTGACCGGGGTCACCGCGGTGAACTTCGGCGCCACACCGGCAACCTCGTTCACCGTCGACTCCGCGACACAGGTCACCGCCGTCGCCCCGGCCGGGACAGGCACGGTGAACATCGCCGTCACCACAGCAGGCGGAACCAGCAACGGCCTCGCCTACACCTACGTCCCGGTGCCCACCTTGGGCACGCTGGCCCCGATCGTGGGAGTCGAGGCAGGCGGTACGACGGTCGTCCTCACGGGCACGGGTCTGACAGGAGCCACCGCGGTGAACTTCGGTGCCACACCGGCAACCTCGTTCACCGTCGACTCCGCCACTCAGATCACGGCCGTCGCCCCGGCGGGAACCGGAACTGTGCAAGTCACCGCCACCACCCCGGGCGGAACCACCAACGGCGTCAGCTACACCTACGTCGCGGTTCCCACCCTCGCGGTAGCGGTACCGAGTACAGGTCCTGAAGCAGGCGGTACGACGGTCGTCCTCACCGGCACGGCCCTGACAGGAGCCACCGCGGTGAACTTCGGTGCCACACCGGCAACCTCGTTCACCGTCGACTCCGCCACCCAGATCACGGCCGTCGCCCCCGCGGGAACCGGAACTGTGCAAATAACCGCTACGACCCCGGGCGGAACCAGCACCGGCGTCGCCTACACCTACATCGCGGTTCCCGCCCTCACCCTGGCGGTACCCAACACAGGCCCGCAAGCAGGTGGAACGACAGTCGTCATCACCGGCACGGACCTGACCGGGGCCACCGCGGTGGACTTCGGTGCCACACCGGCAGCGTCGTTCACCGTCGACTCCGCCACCCAGATCACGGCCGTCTCGCCCGCAGGGACGGGAACCGTGCAACTCACCGTCACGACCTCTGGAGGAACGAGTAATGGACTCAGCTTCATCTATGTTTAACGGCTGATCCGGCTGGGCCGTCGGCAGGCTATTTGCCGACGGCCCAGTTTCGTTGCGGTTGAGCGAATACAACAGAGCCTTCGTCATCGTGGACGGGGGCTGCAGGGGTAAGGGGGTTTTCGTTGGCGACCGTATTAAAGATGCTGCTGGCGGAGCGGCATCTCAAAAGTCATCCGGATTTCCTGGCCGCGTACGACAGGTGCGCGGCGCAGCTCGACCCGCCCATTCCGCCGGGTCACGGGCCGGCGAAGGCGCAGTACTACCAGTGGTTGTCGGGTCGTATGGTCGGGCTTCCGCGCGACTATCACTGCCGGGTGCTGGAGAGAATGTTCCCGGGCTGGACGGTTGAAGGATTGTTTCAGATGGCCAACTCCACACCGGCCAACCCCCGATCGCAGGGGGCTGGTCCTTCCGGCACCGACATTCGGCTCGAGGCGTTTCTCGGGGCGGAGATGACCACCAGGGGAACGACTCTGGTGTACCCGAGACACGAGCTGACCAGGCCATCGGTCGACACACTGCAAGCGGCCGGGATTTCCTGGCCCTTCGGAAAGGAGACCGGTGTCGGCATCCCGTCCATGGTGACGGAGAGCGATGTCCGCGGACTGCTGTATGTGTTCTCCTTGCTCCAGCGCCACACCAGCATCCGAGCCGACGTGCGCAGCGACCGCGACATGGTCGCCCGCTCCGACCGGCCGTACATCAGTTTCGGGCTGAGCGGCAATGGCTGCACTCGTCTGTACGTCGAGGCCGTCGAGCGTCCGCTGTTCACCATCCGTAACAGCGCCGCCAATGACGGCTCTCGTTCGGTGCACCTGCGGTTGAGCGACGGAAGCGAATACGACTCGAACGACGACCGCAACATCGGCGTCATCGCGCGGGTGCGGCCGAGCCCGGATGTGCATCCGGACCGATATTGGATCTATTGCGGGGGTATTGGTCCGCACGGCACCGTCGGCGCGGGTTGGTATCTCGCCACCTCGTGGAGCCCGCTCCAGCAGCGTGCCGGTGATCGGGAGTTCGTCGCGGTCATCGGTGTCGACGAGTATTCCGACCGGACGACCAGCTTGGAGCATCTGCTGATCGCATAGGCACGACGAAGGACACACCCGTGAAGTATCGGTCGACGATGGTTGCCGTGGCGCGGTTCCCGCTGGACCGCCCACGGCACCATGAGCTTCTGTTCTGGGTTGTTCCGGTGTGGGAACGGCGCTTCAGTACCCGGCGGGCAACGCGGCGAACATATCTCGTGTCACGGCGACGGCATTGTCGGAACTACCGCCTTTGACCAGCAGCGTGGCGAACGCCATGTCACCGCGGAACCCGACGAACCAGGAGTGCGACCCGCCGTCGACTTCGGCCTCGCCCGTCTTGCCGGACACCTCGCCCTGGTCGGCGACCCGCTCGGCGGTGCCGCCGGTGACCACTTTGCGCATCATCAGGCGCAGCCCTTCGATCACGTCACGGGCCAGCGCGGGACGGTCGCCGTCGACCCGGGTGGGCCGCCCCGCGATCAGGTAGGGCACGGGCGCCGAGCCGTGCGCGATGGTCGCCGCCATGAGCGCCATACCGAACGGGCTGACCACCACTCTGCCCTGGCCGAGGCCGTCTTCGGTGCGCTGGACCAGATCGTCGGAGGACGGCACCGAACCGGATGTCGTCGGCAGCCCGACCACCGAATAGCCGGGCCCGATCCCCAGTTTCGCGGCGGCGTCGTGCAGTGCGGGACCGGGCAGCTCACTGGCGAGTTTGGCGAACGACGTATTGCAGGAACGCTCGTAAGCGGTGGCCATCGGCACGTTGCCGACCGTGAACAGGTTGTAGTTGGGGATGGTCCGCTCGCCGATGATTATCCGGCTCGGGCAGGGCAGCATCGTGTCGGGGGTCGCGAGGCCGTTCGACATCGCCGCGGCCGCGGTGACCGTCTTGAACACCGAACCGGGCGGATACTGCCCGATCGTCGCGATCGGGCCGTCCCGGTCGGCGGCCTTGTTCTGCGCCACCGCCAGGATCGCGCCGGTAGACGGGCGCAGCACCACCATCATGGTCTGCTCGGTCCGCGCGTCCACGGCGTGCTGCGCGGCGTTCTGCACATTGCGGTCGACGCTGAGCGAGAACGACGGCGCGGGTTGTGACGGCACGTCGATGAGCAAGTCGGTGTCGGCACCGTTGGCGTTCATGGTGACCACGCTCCAGCCCGCCTTGCCGTCCACCTCCGCGATCACCGTCTTGCGCACCTGGGCGAGCAGATCCGGCGCGAAATCGCGGTCGGTGGCGACCAGGTCCCACTGCTGGGTCAGCGTGACGCCGGGCAGTCCGATGAGATCGGTAGTCACTTGGCCGGATTCGTTCTCGTTGAGCAGCGCGACGGTATAGGCGCCGGAAGCGGCCTTCGCCGCGCCGAGGATCGAGTGCGGAGTCAGCGATTTGTCGAAACGGTTCAGCGCCGCGGCCAAGGTGGTAGCCACCGCCGCGGCATCGGGTGCTTGCGCCGCGGCGAAAGCGACCCGGGACACTTTGCCGGGCACCAGTACGTCACTACCGGACTGCTCGTTGACCCGCGCCCGCGCCGGCGGATTGGACCGCAACGCCATGGTCTGGGTGTCGCCGAGCCGGGGATGAATGTTGGTGGAGGTCCAGCGGACCATCCAGCGCCCGTTGCTGCGGCCCATCTGCAACTGGCCCGAGTAGTTCCAAGTCCGGTTCTTGGGCAACCGCCACTCGTAGGTGTAGTCGACGGTCGCCGTGTCGCCGGTGACCCGTGCCGCGCCGGTGCGTGCGGTGAGCTGTTCGGCCTGCAGCTGGTGCCATGCCGAACGCAATGCGCCGCTTGCCTTCTCGGGCAGATTGGTCAGTTCGGCGGCCGCGTCCACCCGGTGTTCGGCGAATGCCTTGACGAACGCGTCCGCGGCGGGCACCGGACCCTGCGCCTGGCTCGCGCAACCCGCGGCGGCCACCGCGGTCACCGCGACGGCGAGGGAGAGGAGCATCCGAGTCGGCATCGGCACCGATGGTAGTGGCCACCGGCAGGCAAACGCCTGCGGCACTCCGGAATTCGCCACGGCTCGTGCCGTCAGTCGACGAGGACGGTGGCGAAGGTCGCGATCTGCCGGAACCCGACCCGGCTGTAGGCGCGGCGAGCGATCCGGTTGTAGTCGTTCACATACAGGCTGGCGATGCGGCCGGAGGCGACCACCGCGCTCGCGATCGCCGCGGTGCCCGCGGTGCCGCGGCCGTTTCCCCGATGGTCGGGATGCACCCAGACCCCTTGGATCTGGCCGGTGCGCCGGGACAGCGAGCCGACCTCGGCCTTGAAGACGACTTCCCCGTCCTCGAAACGGGCCCAGGCGCGACCGGATTCGATGAGGCTCTGGATGCGGCGGCGGTAGCCGCGCCCGCCGTCGCCCGCGCGGGGATCGACACCGACCTCCTCGATGAACATCGCGATCGCGGCCGAGAGGTAGCAATCGAGCTCGCCGGGACGCACCCTGCGGACCGCCGGGTCGGGCGTGGCCAGCGGCGGCTGGGAAAGCGCGAGCAGCGGTTGTTCGCCGCGCAGTTCCCGTTCCGGGCCCCAGTGCACGGCCAGCATCTCCCACAGCGGCAACGCCAGCTCCCTGCGGCCTACCACCGAGGAACAGATCCGCGGCCAACGGACCGCTCGGTCGGCGAACGCGCGCAGTGCGTCTCGGTCACCCAGCAGCGGCACCAGGTTCGCACCGGAGAAGCACAGCGACTCCGCCGGACCACCCCTGCTCCACAGCTCGCCCTGGCCACATGTGTCCAGACCGAATTCCTGTAGTCGGGCGGCGACCATGCACGCGGCCACCGGATCGGCATCCAGCACCCGCAGCACCTGCGCCAAATCCCGGTTCGCGAGCTGCCGCGCAGGGGCGTATTTGGCCCGTCGCGCCGGCTCCAGCAGACTCCGCACGGTGACAGCCTGCCACGAACCGGCGCCATACGGTATGGCTATGCCGAAAGCCCAGGTCGGCGCGTTGCGCTCAGCTGACCGTGACGACCGGTTCGCCGGTGCCCGCGCCCTCGCCCATCTCCTCGGCGATGCGCATCGCCTCTTCGATGAGCGTTTCGACGATCTGCGCCTCCGGGACGGTCTTGACGACTTCACCCTTGACGAAGATCTGGCCCTTGCCGTTACCGGAGGCCACGCCCAGATCGGCTTCGCGCGCCTCGCCGGGCCCGTTCACCACGCAGCCCATGACGGCCACCCGCAGCGGCACCTCCATGCCCTCCAGACCGGCGGTCACCTCGTTGGCCAGGGTGTACACATCGACCTGCGCGCGCCCGCAAGACGG